>CALFYS010000046.1 GCA_937952245.1 uncultured Alphaproteobacteria bacterium
ATTACCACCGAACTGGCGCTGGCCGATGAGTATTATCTGGCGGAAGATGACCACCAGCAATATCTCTATAAAAACCCCAATGGGTATTGCGGGATCAGGGGGACAGGGGTGTCTTGCCCGATTTAAGCGTTGGATTTGGGTATCCCGCTTGTTTTCAGGGTAACCCTAGATAAACTCCCCCAAGAAAACCACTTGACCTTGGGGGGCGGAAGACGCTATACACTCCTATCGCTGGCGGAGAGATTCGCACAGCTCCAGATTTAACCACAAACGATTAGAGTAAGCCATGAAAGTCGCCAGCTCGTTAAAAACACTGAAATCCCGTGACCGCAACTGTCAGGTCGTGCGTCGTCGTGGCCGCGTTTATGTGATCAATAAGAAAAACCCTCGCATGAAGGCACGCCAGGGCTAATTCTTCAATACCTCCGATCAGCCCGGTATTTTACCGGGCTTTTTTATGCCCTGAATTTCATATGGGCTTTTGTTGAACACTCCCTTTTGCCGCTGTTTTGAAGGGATCATTAGGATCATAAAGCGAAGATTGATTCTCAAGCGAACCTGCCTATAATCAAAACTCTTTCAACCCAAAGACATGACCCCCAGAGGTGCCTTATGCAGATGCCAGAACCTGATCAGGATATTATCCGCCAACAGGCTAAGATCGCTGCTGATTTAACCAAATTGATTGGCGCTGAAGGTGTTGTGTCTGATCAAAACGCCATGAGCGTTTTTGAAAGTGATGGCCTCAATGGGTATCGCCAAACACCGATGGTGGTGGCATTGCCGGCAAATGCTCAAGATGTGGCCAAGGTCATGAAATATTGCCAGAAGCATGACATTAAAATTGTCCCGCGTGGGGCAGGCACATCGCTTTCGGGTGGGGCTTTGCCTTTGGCGGATGCTGTTTTATTGGGGCTGTCGCGGATGAATCAAATCCTTGAGATTGATTATGAAAACCGCGCTGTTGTCGCGCAACCCGGGGTGACCAATCTGGCCATTACCCACGCGGTTGAAGACAAAGGCTATTATTATGCCCCCGACCCATCGAGCCAGATCGCCTGTTCGATTGGCGGTAATGTTGCTGAAAATTCAGGCGGGGTGCATTGCCTTAAATATGGGCTGACCACGAATAATCTCTTGGGCATTGAAATGGTCACCATGGATGGTGAGATTATCCGTCTGGGCGGCAAGCATCTGGATGCCGAAGGTTATGATCTGCTTGGGGTGATGACAGGTTCAGAAGGCCTGTTGGGGATTGTCACTGAAGTGACGGTGCGGATTTTGCAAAAACCCGCCACCCGCAAAGCCTTATTGATCGGGTTTTCCTCTTCGCTTTCAGCCGGTGAAGCGGTGGGGGCGATTATCGCCGATGGGGTGATCCCCGCGGGCATGGAAATGATGGATAATCCCGCCATCAACGCGGCGGAAGATTTTGTTGCCGCGGGCTACCCTCGAGAGGCGGACGCGCTCCTGATTGTTGAGCTTGATGGCCCTGAAGCCGAAGTCAAAGCTTTGACCGACCGTGTGGCGGCGATTGTGAAAACAAAAGACGCCACGTCCATTCGCGTCAGTGAAACCGAAGAAGAACGTGAATTGTTCTGGGCAGGGCGGAAATCCGCTTTCCCCGCAATCGGGCGCATTTCGCCGGATTATCTTTGCATGGATGGCACAATTCCTCGCCGTCAATTGCCGGAGATGTTGAGCCGGATGTCCCGCATGAGCCAGCAATATGGCCTGCGGGTTGCCAATGTTTTCCACGCTGGTGATGGCAATTTGCACCCGCTGATTATGTTTGATTCCAACGCCCCGGGGGAATTGGAACGCGCCGAAGAATTTGGCGCGGATATTCTCCGGTCATGCGTGGAATTGGGCGGAGTGCTGACAGGCGAACATGGTGTCGGTGTTGAAAAGCGTGATCTGATGCATGAAATGTTTTCAGAAGATGATTTGAAACAGCAACAACGCCTGAAATGCGCGTTTGACCCGGGGCATTTGTTAAACCCGGGTAAGGTTTTTCCGGTCTTGCACCGCTGTGCTGAACTGGGGCGTCTTCATGTTCACCATGGTCAACTTCCACATCCTGACTTGCCACGATTCTAATGAAAGCCATCTCCACTCCATCTCAGCCGCCACGCGATGTTCGTGATGCTGAAGACCTGCTTGAAGCGGTGCAATCCGCTGTTGCCGCGAAAACGACTATTGATCTCCGTGGTTCAGGCCGCCACCTTGAAAGAGGCCGTCCGGTGCACGCTGATCAAATCGTTAATCTTGCGCCCATGTCAGGCATTGTCACCTATGAGCCGGATGAACTTGTGTTGATCGCGAAAGCCGCGACACCCCTAAGTGATATTCTCAAAACCCTTGATGACGCGGGGCAGATGCTGGCTTTTGATCCGCCGCTTGGCGCGCTCAACCCTGAAGAAGCAAAGGGGACATTGGGCGGCGTGATGGCAACAAATCTGGCAGGGCCACGCCGATTGGTGGCAGGCGCCGCTCGCGATTATCTGCTGGGCTTCCAAGCCATTTCTGGCCGAGGTGAGCAGTTTCAATCCGGCAGTCGGGTGATGAAAAACGTCACGGGCTATGACTTGTCAAAATTGATGGTGGGGTCTTATGGCACGCTGGCGGTGATGCATGAGGTCACCATCAAAACCATGCCAAAACCTGAATATGGGGTCAGTTTAATTGTTAAGGCCCGTGATTTGGAAAACGCGGGCGCGGCGATGCGGGCGGCGTTTGCCAGCCCCCATGAACCCACCGCTGGCGCGATCATTCCGGCGCAAACCTCAATCTATTCCAAGGTCAAAAAGATCAATGATATGGGCCAGCAATCGGTGCTGGTGGTGATCCGTATCGAAGGGTTTAAAGTTTCGGTTAAAGACCGGATGAAGGCGATTTCGGATTTGTTAAAGCCTTATGGGGAACAACTCACCTTAACGGAAAAAGAATCCGATACGCTGCAGGCTGAATTGCGCGAAGTGACGTTATTGCCTGAACAGAAAAATCGCGTCTTGTGGAAAATCTCTTGCCCACCGCATCAAGGCGCGGGCTTGATGGAAAAAATTCTGGCGCGGCCGCATTGCCGTGCTTATGCCGATTGGGCAGGGGGGTTGATCTGGGTCAGCCATCCCGCGGGTCATGATGGTGGCGCGGGGCCTCTGCGTGAATTGCTGACGGCAACAGGGGGGCACGCGACCTTGGTTTCCGCCCCGCAATCAATGCGCGAGACCACCGATGTTTTCCACCCGCAACCGCAAGCCTTGCAAGACTTAACACGCCGCGTTAAAGCCAGTTTTGATCCTCTGGGGATTTTAAACCCTGGCCGAATGTATGAAGGTATTTGATCATGCAAACTCAATTTACCGCTGAACAACTGGCTCAACCTGATATTGCCGCCGCCGATGAAATTCTCCGGAAATGTGTGCATTGTGGGTTCTGTACGGCGACGTGCCCCACCTTTGTGTTGACCGGTGATGAACGTGACAGCCCCCGGGGGCGGATTTGGATGATCCGTGATCTGCTGGAAAATGAAGACACCCCGGGTGATGTTGCGGGCCACCATCTTGACCGTTGTTTGACTTGTTTAAGCTGTACCTCCACCTGTCCTTCGGGTGTTGATTATATGCATCTGGTGGATATTGGCCGCCGCCACGCGGATCGCCGCCGCACCCGCGGGATTTTTGATCGCTTAAGGCGGAAATTGCTGATCGCAACCTTGCCCCATGCCAATCGCGCTTGGGTGATGCTGACCTTGGCTTGGCTGGCAAAACCATTTCAGGGGATCTTGCCAAAGGCTTTGGGGGGGATGCTTGCCGCCGCGCCGAAATCACGCCCGAAACTTGATCCGATTGGCGCGAAAGATCAAATCTTTAACGCCGAATGTCACCCGCCAAAAGCACGGGTCGCGATGCTGGCTGGCTGTGCCCAACGTGCCATTAATCCTGATATTAACGCCGCCACCATCCGGCTTTTGAACCGCTTGGGGGTTGAGGTTGTGGTGCGCAAGCAAGCGTCATGTTGCGGCGGTGTTGCCCAGCATACAGGCGATGAAAACGCCGCCGAGCAATCCATGATCGCCACCATCAAAGCCTGGGGAAGCGAATTAAACTTCCGTCAATTGGATGCGATTATCATCAACACATCAGGCTGTGGGACGGTGGTGAAAGATTACGGCCATCACTTTGCCCAAAACCCTGAAATGGCCGAAAAAGCCAAAACCATTGCTGGTTTGAGCATGGATATTTCTGAATTTCTGGATCGCTTTGGTTTAGGGGATGTTGACCTTGACCGCACCAAAGGCTTGAGCGTCGCTTATCACGCCGCCTGTTCGTTGCAACATGGCCAGAAAATTAAAACCATCCCGAAAGATTTGCTGAGAAAAGCAGGGTTTGAGGTTCGTGATATTGCGGAATCCCATCTTTGTTGCGGGTCAGCAGGAACGTATAACGCCCTGCAACCTGAAATGGCATCGCAATTGCAAGCCCGTAAATTAAAGGCGATCAACGCTGTTGAGGCTGATATTGTGGCGGCGGGCAATTTGGGCTGTATCAATCAGCTGGCTGACAGCAAAGCGCCTATTCTGCACACGGTGGAATTGCTTGATTGGGCGACCGGCGGGCCAAAACCGCGGGAATTGCGCTCCCGCATCAGCACGCCGTCTTAACCCGCTTAAGCCTAATCGAGGCTGAAGAAATCATTGCCTTTGTCATCGGTGATGATAAAGGCGGGGAAGTTTTCAACTTCAATCAACCAAACCGCTTCCATGCCCAGTTCTGGATATTCCAGCACCTCAACTTTTTTGATGGCATCGAGCGCCAGTTTCGCCGCCGCTCCGCCAATGGAGCCGAGATAAAACCCGCCATGTTTTTTGCAGGCTTCACGGACTTGCCGGCTGCGGTTGCCTTTTGCCAGCATGACCATTGAGCCGCCCGCGGCTTGGAAACGATCAACATAAGCATCCATCCGCCCCGCGGTGGTGGGACCAAAACTGCCGGAGGCCATGCCATCAGGTGTTTTGGCAGGCCCCGCGTAATAGACCGGATGGTTTTTGATATAATCCGGCAAATCACCGTCTTGTTCTAACCGTTCCAGCAATTTCGCATGGGCAATATCGCGGGCAACAATCAATTTACCCGTCAGGCTCAATCGTGTTTTGACCGGATATTGGCTCAAGGTCTTCAGCACATCGGCCATGGGCTGATTTAAATCAATGGCGACCGTGTCATCGGAATCATCTTCTGCTACATCAGGCAGGAATTGCGCGGGGTTGCGTTCAAGTTTTTCAACAAACAACCCTTCAGGGGTGATTTTCGCCATGGCTTGGCGATCCGCTGAACAACTGACGCCAATGCCAATCGGGCAAGACGCGCCATGACGGGGCAGGCGGATCACCCGCACATCATGGCAGAAATATTTGCCGCCAAACTGCGCGCCAATCCCCATCTCACGTGTCATCTCAAGGATAATCTTTTCCCATTCCAAATCACGGAAAGCGTGGCCATCGCTGCTGCCTTCGGTGGGCAGGCTATCCAAGGCACGGATTGACGCCATTTTAACGGTCTTCATGGTGGTTTCCGCTGATGTGCCGCCGATCACAATCGCCAAATGGTAAGGCGGGCAAGCGGCTGTCCCCAAGGTGCGGATTTTTTCATCAATAAATTCTTTTAACTTTTCAGGGTTCAAAACAGCTTTGGTCTGCTGATACAGGAAAGATTTATTGGCGGAACCGCCGCCTTTTTGGATAAAGGTGAAATGGTATTCATCGCCTTTGCCCGCATAAAGATCAATCTGGGCGGGCAGGTTGGTTTTGGTGTTGGCCTCATCAAACATGGATGTTGGCGCCAGTTGCGAATAGCGCAAATTGCTGTTCTGATAGGTGTTGTAAACGCCGCGGGATAAGGCTTCGCCATCATCACCCGTGACCAGCACTTTATCCCCACGTTTGCCTGAAATAATAGCGGTGCCGGTATCCTGACACATCGGCAGCACTTCATCCGCCGCGATCACCGCGTTTTTCAGCATTTCCAACGCCACAAAGCGATCATTGCGGGTGGCTTCCGGATCATCCAAGATAGAACGGAGTTGTTTGAGATGCCCTGTCCGCAACAAATGCGAGACGTTTTTAAACGCTGTTTCCGCCAGCAATGTCAGGGCTTCGGGGGCGACTTTTAAAAATGTCTCTCCGCCAAGTTCAACCTGTTCGATATGGTCACTGCTGATTTTTTCCCATTCGGTTTGCGGCGATTGGGTCGGGAACATAGGGCTGTAAGAAAAGCTCATGGCAATCCTGCTTTAGTTAAGATGCCGCCTTCCGGTTTTAGGAATTTGGCTTTTTACGAAAGGTATCCAGCGAAACAACATCGGCGCTGGTGGGGGGTGTTTCAGGTTCTTCTGCCGCGCCGGGGAGGATTTCTCCTTCATCAACCACAGCATTTTCATCATTCTCAGCCAGATCAGAGGCAAATTGCAGGCCAAAGCCCACCGATGGATCGTTGAAATCAATCACCGCCATAAAGGGGATGGTCAGTTTTTCGCGCTCGCCACCAAAGGACAGGGAGACGGAAAAATCATCTTTGCGGATTTCAAGGTCCCAGAACTGATGCTGGAGAATAATCGTCATCCGTTCAGGGTGACTGGCCTTTAGCCTTGGGGCAATATCAACCCCGGGGTATTCCGTCAAAAAAGTAATGTAGAAATGAGCATTGCCCGGAAGCCCGCTTTGTTCCGCGATCTTTAATGAAGACCGCACAACGGTGCGTAATGCTGTTTCAACGAGCAATTCGTAATTGATCTGTGGTGTAAACTCATCATCTTTAGTTGCCATCTTAACCCCCAAGCGGCTTGAATATTCTGCCACTAGTTTGATCAATGTGCAAGACCACCCCAGATAGCAGGACGCTTCTGTTGCCAGGTGCGCCCAAAACCCCGCCAGCAAAGCTCAATTCACTGGACTTAAAAAATGGTTTTTGCAACCGCCATTAGGCAGCAACAGCAACCGGAGCATTGTTGTCGTTTGCAACTACTCGTTTAGCCCGATAACGGTGGTACAATGCCGGGCGAAGACTTTGCCTTTACCACATACGTCGATCCTGACTCGCCCCCATAAAACTGACCTCAACATCAAATGTTCAAAGCCGTGAGCCTTAATTATGGTGGAGGCGCCGGGCACTGCCCCCGGGTCCGTTCTGCTTATTCCACAACGCGTTTATCGCCATAGCCGATGTGATCGGCACTGCAATGAATATAGACACTTTCCATGCGAATGAAAAGGTGGGGCGAATATTAATTTCAAACCGGCCATGGGCGGTTCCGCTAAAATTTTCAGAATTAATCAATATTGGCGCAGAATTGGGCTGGCGACAGGCCATGATCAAGGGTAAGATAAATCAACATTTTGTAGGAACATGATGAAATGCAACCTTATCTTGAGTTATTGCAGCATATTTTAGACCATGGCGATGTGAAGTCTGATCGCACGGGCACGGGCACAAAATCAATCTTTGGCTGGCAAAGCCGCTATGATTTGCGCCAAGGCTTTCCGCTGGTCACCACCAAGAAACTGCATTTGAAATCCATCATCCATGAATTGATCTGGTTTATTCAAGGCGATACCAACATCCGTTATCTTCAGGATAATGGCGTCCGGATATGGGATGAATGGGCGGATGAAAACGGTGATCTTGGCCCGGTTTATGGCAAACAATGGCGCCGATGGGAGACCGCTGACGGCCAGTCGATTGATCAGATCGCTGATGTCTTGGCGATGCTGAAAACAAACCCTGATTCGCGGCGGCTTTTGGTATCGGCATGGAATCCAGCGGATGTTGGGAAAATGGCTTTGCCGCCCTGCCACAGCTTGTTTCAATTCTATGTCGCGGGGGGGCGGTTATCATGCCAGCTTTATCAGCGCAGCGCCGATGTTTTTCTGGGCGTGCCGTTCAATATCGCATCCTACGCGTTGTTGACGCATATGGTCGCCCATGTCAGCGGGCTTGAGGTGGGGGATTTCGTCCATACCATGGGGGATGCCCATCTTTATCTCAATCACCTTGAGGCGGCGGAAGAACAATTGAAAAGAGCGCCACGGGCATTGCCGCAACTTGAATTTATTGACCCGCCCAACGCGCTTGAAGACTTTACTTTTGATCATATTCAAATCACAGGCTATGACCCCCATCCGCATATCGCGGCGGCGGTTTCAGTTTAGGGAGTTTCCATGACCAATCCGTATCCCGTCACCGCTGTCGTGGCCATGGCAAGAAATCGCGTCATTGGCGATGGTGAAAAGCTATTATGGCATTTGCCGGGGGATTTGCCGCGGGTCAAAGCGCTGACCATGGGGCGGCCTTTGATCATGGGGCGGCGGACGTATTTGTCGATTGGTCGGCCTTTGCCCGGGCGCGCCACCATTGTTCTGACGCGGCAAAGCGATTGGTCTGCCGATGGGGTGATGACGGCATCAACGCTTGATCAAGCCATTGAGATGGCGGCGGATTGGATCAAAGCTGATGATGCCCGCGAAGAAGAGATTATCATTTTTGGCGGCGGTGAAATCTATACCGCTTTCTTGGATAGAACCGATAAAATCGACCTGACGGAAATTGATTTAGCCCCCGAAGGTGATGCTAAATTCCCGCCGCTTGACCCAACAGAATGGCGGGAGACCGGACGCGATGACCGCCCCGCCGAAAATGATGTGCCCGCCCATGCTTTTGTGCAATTGGAACGGGCGCGCTAAACGGGGTTTTGCCTTAATTAATCGTGATTAATTAATGGTAATTTTAGGCGCTTGTGGGGCGGCCTGATCAAGGTTGCTGGCGACGCTTTTGGCAATATCCAAATAGGCTTGGGCATGGGGGCTGTCGGGCTTGCTTTCCACAATCGGTGTCCCCGCGTCGGCGGTTTCGCGGATTTCCATTTCAAGGGGGATTTTACCCAAGAACGGCAGGTTTAATTTTTCAGCCTCCGCTTCCGCCCCGCCATGCCCAAAGATATGGGCGCGGTCACCGCAAGATGGGCAGACGTAATAGCTCATATTCTCAACCAAGCCCAAGACAGGCACGCCAACTTTATGGAACATATTGAGCCCTTTGCGCGCGTCAATCAGCGCCAAATCTTGCGGGGTTGAAACAATCACCGCACCGGCAAGTTTCGCGCGTTGCGACAGGGTCAATTGCGCGTCCCCTGTGCCGGGGGGCATATCAATGACCAACACGTCAAGATCACCCCAAAGCACATCCTTTAGCATTTGTTCCAAGGCGGACATTACCATCGGCCCCCGCCAGATGGTGGGGGAATCTTCGGCCATCAGAAACCCGATGGACATGACTTTCAGCCCAAAGGCTTCGAGTGGCACCAATTTATTATTAGCGGTGGTGGGTTTTTGTTTAATCCCCGTCAAGCGCGGCAGGGATGGGCCATAAATATCAGCATCCAAAATCCCAACCTTCATGCCAAGGGCTTTGAAGGCGCAGGCCAAATTGATGGCGGTGGTGGATTTGCCGACCCCGCCTTTGCCAGAGGCGACAGCGATCACGTGTTTAGCGGGAGCGTGCATCGCGCCCTGCATTCCTTCATTGTTTTGTTGCGGGCCGTGATTATGCCCGTGGTCATGCCCGTGATCATGCTGATGATTGGCGTCTTGAGCGGCGGGCTTTTTATGGGCGGTCAGCATGGCGGTGGCGGAAAGCACCCCGGGGATGGCGCCGACAGCTTGTTCAGCGGCGATCCGGAGCGGTTGAATGGCTTCCGCGTCTTCTGGGTCAATTTCAAGGCTAAACCCGACATTGCCATCTTTGATCACCACCCCTGAAACATGGCCCGTGGCCACAAGATCAACAACACTGCCTTCAACAGTGACGTTTTTTAAAGCGTTCAGGATGATGTCTTCGTTCAGTTCAGTGGTCATGACGGATCTCAAGCTTGTGTTTAAACAGGGTCAAATGAAAAAAATGACAATTAATTTTCAAATCAGGACGATTCAATTCGAATATTTCAAAAAATACTGCAATGATGCTGGTTGAAAACACTACCATTAATACAAATATGTAGGTACGTGAAGTAATTACAAGATCGGTTGTGATGAAAACAACAGATCACCATCATGATGGCGGTCAAGGCTGGGTTTTGAGGGATTGAAATTCAGTATTGGCCATTTGGAGAGAAAAATGCCCTGGAATAATCAAGGAAGCGGCAATGACGGTAATGGGTCAGGCCCTAATAACGGCAGCCCATGGGGGAGCGGGCCGCGCAAACCTGGTGGCGGTTCACCTTTTGGTGGCGGCAATAAACCCCCGGAATTTGATGATGTGTTGCGCCAAGGTCGTGACCAATTCAATAAAATGATGCCCAGCGGGTTTGGCGGCAAGCGTCTTTGGATGATCGGTCTTTTGGTGCTGATCGGCCTTTGGTTGGCCTCAGGGTTTTACCGCGTGAACCCGCAACAGCAGGGTGTTGTCTTGCGCTTTGGTGAATGGACATCAACCACCTCACCGGGGCTGCATTATCACCTGCCTTACCCGATTGAAACCGTGATGACCCCTGAAGTCACCCGTGATAACCGGATTGATATTGGTTTCCGGAACTTAGGTCGTGATGGCGCCAATGGCCGCCGCGATGTTGCTTTTGAAAGCCAGATGATCACCGGCGATGAAAATATCGTGGATATTGATTTCGTGGTGTTTTGGCGAATTGGTGACGCCGGGCAATATCTTTTTAATCTTGCTGATCCTGTTGAAACCACCAAGGTTGCGGCGGAAGCCGTCATGCGTGAAGTGATCGGCGGGGTGGATATTCAATTTGCCTTGACCGATGGTCGTCAGCAAATTCAATCCTTGGTCAAACAGCGTTTGCAGACATTGATCAATGATTATGAAGCCGGAATTATTGTTCGTGATATTCAACTGCTTGCGGTTGATCCGCCTGCTGATGTTATTGACGCGTTTAACGAAGTTCAGCGTGCCCGTCAGGATAGAGACCGTTTGAAGAACGAAGCGGAAGCCTATCGAAATGATGTCGTGCCGCGTGCCCGTGGTGAAGCCGCCCAGATCGTTGCCCAAGCCGAAGCCTATGCCGCTGAAGTGGTCAGCCGATCAGAGGGTGATGCCTCACGTTTCCAACAGATTTATGATGCTTATCTGACCAGTAAAGATGTCACGAAAGAGCGCATCTATATTGAAACGCTGGAAGAAATTTTGGGCAATGTAAACAAAGTGATTATCGACCAAAACGCATCGGGAAGTGGTGTTGTGCCATTCCTGCCGTTGTCTGAAATCACCAAGAAGCAGCAGTAAGGGAGAAAGCACATGAAAACCTCTACGATGTCCATTATCGGTTTGGTTGTTCTGGGTTTTGTTGCCCTGAATGGCTTGTTTATTGTCCAGCAAACCCAGCAAGGGATTGTCCTGCAATTTGGTGAGCCTAAGCGCACCTTGCAGGAACCTGGCTTGAATTGGAAAATTCCATTTATTCAGAATGTTGTTTTTTATGAAAACCGTGTTCTGTCGATGGTGTCATCTGATAGTGATGAAGTGATCTTGGCGGATCAGAAGCGTCTGGAAGTGGATACTTACGCCCGCTACCGGATTGTTGATCCGTTGTTGTTCTATCAAACCGTCCGCAGTGTTCGCGGGGTTGAACAGCGTCTTGATGCGATTGTGGATTCATCGGTTCGTCGTGTCTTGGGTGGCGCAACGCTGATTGATATTCTTTCGGAAAAGCGCAGTGGCTTGACCACCAGCATCCGTGAAGAAGTGAATGAATCCGCCAACTCATTGGGGCTTGATATTATTGACGTGCGGATTCGCCGTGCGGATTATCCTGACGCCACGTCTCAAAACATCTTTAACCGGATGAAATCTGAACGTGAACGTGAAGCCAAAGAATTCCGCGCCACCGGGGAAGAAGAAGCCCAGAAGATTCGCGCCGATGCTGATAAACAGCGGACGGTTCTGGTGGCGGAAGCGCGCCGTCAAAGTGAAATCCTTCGCGGTGAAGGCGACGCGCAATCGATTCAGATTTACGCGGATGCCTTTGGACAGGATAAAGAGTTCTTCTCTTTCTATCGGTCTATGCAGGCGTATCGCAAAACCTTCAATGATGAAGGCACATCCTTGGTGTTGTCACCCGATAGCGAATTTTTCCGCTTCTTTGGCAATAAATCAGGGGCCAGCGAATAAAGCATCCCAACATAATGGCCTGAATAAGGAGACTTATTCAGGCCTATGCTGGCAAGAATAAAACAATATTCCAATGATGATCACGTCATCTTAATTCGACCTTTTCTTGCCCTAAGTCGGTCACATTTTTGCGTTCAACTCGGCGCTGAAGACATTAAGGAGTATATTCTATGATGAACTTGAAGCCGTCCTTTATCCGCCAGAAGACCATGCAATCGGTGATGCAACCTATTGCCATGATCATGTCAGTGGCATTTTTAGTGGTGGCCATTGTGCCAGCCCATGCCCATAGCGAACGCCCCGGCAGTTTTGCAGACCTAGCGGATCAACTGTCCCCCGCGGTGGTGAATATTTCCACCACCATGGTGATCGAAAACCAGCAAAATAATTTCCCGCAATTCCCGCCCGGCTCGCCCTTTGAAGACTTTTTGGAAGAGTTCCGTGATCGCGGCTCAAAGCGGCAATCCAATGCCCTTGGTTCTGGCTTTATTGTCGATAAAAAAGGCATTGTTGTCACCAATAACCATGTGATTGAATCCGCTGACCAGATCAAGGTCACGCTCTATAATGATAAGACTTTTGATGCCGTGCTCTTGGGGCGAGACCCGAAGACCGATATTGCGGTGTTGAAAATTGAACCCGAAGGCGAAGAGCTGACCGCCGTTGAATTTGGCGACAGTGATGTCATGCGCGTCGGTGATTGGGTGCTGGCCATCGGCAATCCCTTTGGCCTTGGCGGCACCGTGACAGCCGGTATTATTTCAGCCCGTGGGCGTGATATTGGCTCCGGCCCTTATGATGATTTCATCCAGACCGATGCTTCGATCAACCGCGGCAATTCAGGCGGGCCTTTGTTTAACCTTGAAGGTGAAGTGATTGGCATCAACACCGCTATTTTCTCACAAACCGGTGGGTCTGTTGGCATTGGTTTTGCCATTGCTTCAAATCTGGCGACCAATGTGGTGGATCAATTGGCTGAATATGGCCGCACCCGTCGGGGGTGGTTGGGTGTATTTATCCAAGAGATTACCCCTGAAATTGCAGACTCGCTTGGTCTTGAAAGTGAAAATGGGGCGCTCGTTTCCTCAGTTCACCCTGAAGGCCCCGCCCAAGCTGGCGGCGTGATGGCCGGTGATGTCGTGATTAAATTTGACGGCAAAGAGATTAGCGATATGCGCAGCCTGCCACGGATTGTTGCTGAAACCGCCATTGGCAAAGAGGTTAAAGTTGAAGTCTTGCGGAACGGCAAGATGAAAACCCTCACCATCACCCTTGGTGAATTGGAACAGGCGGAACAAGCAGGGTTGTTCGGTGAAAGCGCGAAAGGCAATACTGAACCGCATAGTTTTGCCAGCCTTGGATTCACCGTCGCGCCATTGACCGATGACAGCCGCAAGGAATTTGAAGTGCCGGATGAAGCCAATGGCTCCCCGATCAATGGGGTGATTGTCACCGAAGTGATTGATGGCAGTCCTGCTGCGGAACGTGGCTTGACCCCGGGTGATGTCATTCGCCGGATTGGCCAGCAACAAGTGTCAACAGTCAGTGATTTGATTGACGGTGTTGCCGAAGTCAGGAAGTCAAACAAGACATCCTTCTTGCTTCTGGTGCGGCGTGGCAGTCGTGAACGATTTGTTGCCATTCCGGTGGAATAAAACCTAAGAGTGACAAGACATATCAACAGAAATGGCGGCATCAGCCGCCATTTTTTATGGGTGAATTTTAATGGGGATCAAGGCGATGGGTTTTGTGAAAATGATGGGCAGGATCAACCGATAATCTCATCATCATGATAGCCTTGCAGCCATAACAACCCGCGCAAATCAGCGTGATCCAAGCGCGCGTCAGCAACCGCTTTCAACGCGTCTTTTCCGCGGAAGGCCGCGCCCAATCCCGCCAGTTCGGTCATCCCCCGATCATTCGCCCCATCGCCAATGGTCGCGACATCATCGGCGGTGATGCCCATTTCAGCAATGGTTTGCTGAAGGCGGGTGGCCTTGGCGTTTTGATCCAATAATGGCGGGATTAATTCGCCCGTGATCTGGCCATTTTCAAGAACCATTTGATTGGCGTAATGTTCATCAAAGCCCAAGCGTTTGGCGATAACTTCGGTCAGGAAGGTAAAACCGCCTGACGCCAAAATGGTGCGCGCGCCATGGTGGTTCATGGTGGCGACAAGCGCTTGGGCCCCTTCGCTTAATTCCGCGTCATCAATGATGGTTTGTATCAATCCGGCATCACTGCCAGCGATGATTTTCATCCGCTCCAGTAAGGATTGCCCGAAATCTAACTCCCCAGCCATGGTGCGGGCGGTGATGGCGGCAACTTCCTCACCAAATCCGGAAAGCTCCGCCAAATCATTGAGGGATTCAGAGGTGATGATGGTGCAATCCATATCGGCGATCAGGAGTTTCTTGCGGCGGTTCTTGGCTGGCAGAATGGTAATATCAGCGGCAAGGCCTGAAAACGCTGATGCCAGGTCAGGCAAGGTTTCAGCTTCAAAAGCCGCCTCAAAAGCAAGATGGGGTGACAGCCAACGATGGCCGTCATTTTCAATCCCATGGCGTGCCAGCACCGCTTCAGCCTGATCGGGCAAATCCGATGGCAATGGCGTGGTGGGGTGGGTCAGAATAGAAAGGATATATTGCATCATGCCCTGTTATGGCGTATCGCCTTTGATATGTCTATTCCTGATCATCAAAACACCACGGAAGAACACCGTGATGGCAATCATCAAGCAGGCCTGCCGCCTGTGGTGGTGATCGCTGGCCCCACGGCGAGCGGTAAATCCGCCCTTGGGCTGAAATTGGCGGCGGCGATAGGGGATCAGGCCAATGTGGAAATCGTCAACGCGGATTCCATGCAGATTTATCGTGACCTGCCGATCCTAACCGCCATCCCCAATGCCGAAGACCAAGCCCAAATCCCCCATCATGGTTATGGGGTCTTGGATGGGGCGGAACGCTGTTCGGTTGCCCGTTGGCTTGATTTGACCCGGGGGGTGGTGGCGGATATTCATGCCCGGGGCAATATCCCGATCCTAATCGGCGGCACGGGGATGTATATTCGGGCGGCCATGGATGGCATTTCACCTATTCCTGAGATTGCGCCTGAATATCGCGCCGCCGCCGCTGACCAATATGATACCATGGGCGGGGCGCTGTTCCGGCAGGCGCTTCATGAAAAAGACCCGATCTTGGCGGCGCGTCTTCATGATGGTGATCGCCAACGCTTGATCCGTGGGATGGAGGTTGCGCTTGCCACGGGCACGCCGCTAAGCCAATGGCAGGACATCCCAATGCAAGGCCAGATTGAGGCGAATTTCACCACCGTCACCATCATGCCGCCCCGCCATGAGCTTTATGATGCCATCAACCGACGGTATCCGCTGATGCTTGAGCATGGCGGGATTGATGAGGCGGAACGCTTACTGGCACGGGGGCTGGATCCTTCTTTGCCACTGATGAAAGCGGTTGGCCTGCCGCCGGTGCTGGCCTATCTGCGGGGTGAGATTGACGAAGACACAATGGTCAGCGCGGCGTGTCAGGACAGCAGACGCTATGCCAAGCGCCAAATGACATGGTTTAATAATCAAATGCAGGCTAATTTTTGCGAAGATTCTTCTTATTTTGAGCAATTTTCGGAAAGTTTTATCAAAAAAATCTTGTCGAAAGTTATTTATAGCGGTTGACATCTGGTGTTCTTTGTGGAAAAAGGACAATTGAATATTTGTGTTGAACGCAAAGACCTCATTTATCTAACGAGCCTCCGTACAATATTGACGGTCATCGCAATGCCGTTTCGGTATTGTTGGGAGGTTTTGAGCATGGAAACGGAAAGGGACTTCCCATGGCCAATACCAATTCGGGGGCTACGACCAAAGCGGGAATGGACAAAGCAGATCAAGACGCGGCGTTAACAGGGGCAGAAGCCATCCTGAAAGTGCTGGAAGAAGAAGGCGTGGATACGATTTTCGGCTACCCCGGTGGGGCGGTCTTACCGATCTATGATGCCTTGTTCCAGAACAATTCGATCCGTCACGTGCTGGTGCGCCATGAACAGGCGGCGGTTCACGCGGCTGAAGGTTACGCGCGTTCAACAGGGAAAACTGGTGTTGTTTTGGTCACCTCGGGCCCTGGGGCAACCAACGCGGTGACAGGCCTGACCGATGCGTTGATGGATTCCATTCCGCTGGTTTGCTTGAGCGGGCAGGTGCCGACCCATTTGATCGGTAATGACGCTTTCCAAGAAGCGGATACAACAGGGATCACACGCCCCTGCACCAAGCATAATTATCTGGTGAAATCAGGCGATGATCTTTGCCATGTCATGCGGGAAGCCTTCCACGTGGCGGCCAGCGGTCGCCCCGGTCCAGTGGTGGTTGACCTGCCAAAAGATGTTCAATTGGCCGATGTCACCATGGAAGAAAAGAAGCCTGAGGTTGTCACCGCGCGCTATCAGCCGATCACCGAACCTGATCGGGCGTCGGTGCGGAAAGCGGCTGAATTAATCGCTGGTGCGAAACGCCCTGTGATCTATGGCGGCGGCGGTATTATTAACGCGGGCCCCGCGGCATCCGATAAATTGCGCGAGCTGGTCAGCATGACAGGCTATCCCACCACCTTGACCTTGATGGGGCTTGGGGCATTGCCCGCAACCGACCCGAATTTCTTGGGGATGTTGGGAATGCACGGCACGTATGAAGCCAACCTGACCATGTATCATTGTGATGTGATGCTGAATATCGGCGCACGTTTTGATGATCGCGTGACCGGACGAACCAACGCGTTTTCCCCGGGGTCAACAAAGATTCATATCGATATTGATCCATCTTCCATCAATAAAAACATTCAGGTTGATCTGCCGATTATTGGCGACGCGGGTCGGGTGATGGAATTGTTGATCGAAGAATTGAAAGCCATGAAATTTAAGCCTGACTCGGCGGCTTTGGGCGAATGGTGGGGGCAGATCAACAGCTGGAAAGCGATTAACTGCCTTGGTTTTGATCAATCCGGTGAGATTATCAAACCGCAATACGCCATCCACCGTCTGTGGGAAAAAACCCAGAATATTGATGCTTATGTCACCACCGAAGTGGGGCAGCACCAAATGTGGGCGGCGCAATATTACCGTTTTGAAAATCCAAACCGTTGGATGACATCAGGCGGCTTGGGCACCATGGGTTATGGCCTGCCGGCCGCTATGGGGGTTCAGATCGGCAATCCGGAAAAACTGGTGATTGATATTGCGGGGGAAGCGTCCTTCATGATGAATATGCAGGAAATGTCCACGTTAAAGCAGTACCGCTTGCCGGTTAAAATCTTCATCATCAACAACGAATGGATGGGGATGGTGCGCCAATGGCAGGAGCTGAACCACGGCAGTCGTTATTCCGAAAGTTATTCGGATTCATTGCCTGATTTCATGAAACTGGCTGAAAGTTTCGGGCTGAAAGGCGTTTGCGCTGAATCGGTCGATGATCTCGATGGCGTGATTGATGAAATGATCGCCTATGACGGCCCTGTTTTGGCGGATATTCGCGTTGCCAAAGAAGAAAACTGTTTCCCGATGATCCCATCAGGGGCGGCGCATAATGAAATTCTGTTAGGCCCACAAGATAAAGCGGCCAATGCCACGTCTGAAGAAGGCTTAGCATTGGTTTAATCATCACTGGCCTAAAACATGAGAATGGTTTAAGGAAGATAACCATGAATGAACTTGAAAAACGACATACCATATCAGTGCTTGTCGATAATGAACCGGGTGTTTTGGCGCGGGTGATCGGGCTGTTTTCTGGCCGTGGTTATAATATCGAAAGCCTGACCGTATCGGAAATTGATCCGCTAAGCCAAGTCTCACGCATTTCGATTGTGACACGCGGCACACCGATGGTGATCGAACAAATCAAAGCGCAATTGGCGCGGATTGTTCCTGTCCATGGGGTTAAAGATTTGACCAGCGATGGCGCCCATATTGAACGGGAATTGGCGCTGGTGAAAATGGTCAATTCCGGTGAAGAACGGATCGAAGCCTTGCGGATTGCCAATACGTTCCGCGCTCGCACATTGGACAGCACTTTGACGTCCTTTGTCTTTGAAATCACAGGCAGCAGCTCAAAAGTACAAGCATTTGTTGACTTAATGTCATCTCTGGGTGAAGTAGAGGTTTCACGAACAGGTGTTTCTGCTATATCAAGAGGTGCTGTCGCTGATATGCCCATCACGACAACTCGTGATGCCGCAGCATCATAACGCCATTATAAACCCTTAGGAGAATTCTCATGCGCGTTTATTACGATCGGGATGCCGACGTTAATCTGATTAAATCCAAAAAAGTATGCATTGTCGGCTATGGCAGCCAAGGCCATGCCCATGCCGCAAACCTTAAGGACTCTGGTGTTCCTGACGTTGCGATTGCTCTGCGCGAAGGGTCAGCGACCCGCGCCAAGGCTGAAGCCGCTGGCTTTAAAGTCATGGGTGTTGCTGAAGCCGCCGCTTGGGCCGATGTGCTGATGATCTTAACCCCTGATGAATTGCAGGCTGAAATCTATGAAAATGAAATCCACGGCAATATGCGCGCGGGTTCCATGCTGGCCTTTGCCCATGGCTTGAACGTTCATTTTGATCTGATCGTTCCTGCCGCTGATGTTGATGTCATCATGGTGGCACCAAAAGGCCCAGGTCATACCGTTCGCGGTGAATACCAAAAAGGTGGCGGCGTGCCATGTTTGCTGGCCGTTCATCAGGACGCTTCAGGCAACGCCCATGACGTTGGCTTGTCTTATGCTTCTGCCATCGGCGGCGGCCGCTCAGGTGTGATCGAAACAACCTTCCGTCAGGAATGTGAAACCGATCTCTTTGGTGAACAGGCTGTTCTCTGTGGCGGTTTGGTCGAATTGATCAAAGCAGGTTTCGATACGCTGGTGGAAGCGGGTTACGACCCTGAAATGGCTTATTTCGAATGTCTGCACGAAGTGAAATTGATTGTTGATCTGATTTATGAAGGCGGCATCGCCAACATGAACTACTCCATTTCAAACACCGCGGAATATGGTGAATATGTCTCTGGTCCTCGTGTTATCACCGATGAAACACGTCAAGCCATGCGCGGCATTCTGGATGACATTCAATCCGGTCGCTTTACCCGTGATTGGATGCTGGAAAACAAGGCTCGCCAGTCCAGCTTTAAGGCCACTCGTCGCCGTAACGCCGCTCACCCGATTGAAGAAGTGGGTGAGAACCTGCGCGGCATGATGCCTTGGATTGGGGCCAATCGCTTGGTCGATAAGTCCAAAAACTAAGTAAAATTGATAAAATACAGCACGATAGGCCATAAAATAGGTTTATCGTGCTGGATTTAGCCACATTTGTGGTTTAAAACCTCTGTATGGGGATATTCTAAATCCCAAACGAATCATGGCTTGAAATAAGCCTAACCATCAGGGGGCCGTTGAAAACGGTTTAAACTTTATGCTGAATGCGATCCGTGGATTGTTCTCTGCCGATTTGGCAATTGATTTGGGTACAGCCAATACGCTTGTTTATGTAAAAGGCAAAGGGATCATTTTGAATGAACCTTCTGTTGTTGCCATTGCGCAAATTCGCGGCAAACAACAGGTGCTCGCCGTTGGTGAAGAAGCCAAGGTGATGTTGGGGAAAACCCCGGGCAATATCCGTGCTATTCGTCCGATGGCTGATGGCGTGATTGCGGATTTTGAAGTCGCCGAAGAAATGATCAAGCATTTCATCCGTAAAGTGAACGGCTCCATGCCGCTGTCCAGCCCTCAGGTAATTATTTGTGTGCCGTCAGGTTCAACCGCGGTGGAACGCCGTGCGATTCAGGAATCTGCTGAAAGTGCTGGCGCGCGCCGTGTTTATTTGATCGAAGAACCGATGGCGGCGGCGATTGGTGCAGGCCTGCCGGTGACCGAAGCCTCCGGTTCGATGATTGTTGATATTGGCGGCGGCACCACCGAGGTGGCAATCCTGTCTTTGGGCAATATCGTTTATGCTCATTCTGTCCGTGTTGGCGGGGATAAGTTTGACGAATCCCTGATCAGCTATATGCGCCGTACCCATAACCTCCTGATTGGGGAAAGCACAGCGGAACGGATCAAGACGGAGATCGGGATCGCCTGTAAGCCGCAAGGCACATCAGGCCAGAAAATTCAGGTGCGCGGCCGTGATTTGGTCAATGGCGTGCCGAAAGAGATCACCATCACCCAAGCGCAAGTTGCTGACGCGTTGTCTGATGCCATCCGGCAGATTGTCGAAGGCGTTAAAGTCGCGCTGGAACAAACCCCACCTGAACTGGCGGCGGATATTGTTGAAAAAGGCATTGTCATGACAGGCGGCGGCAGTCTCTTGCATGAAATTGACACGGTCTTGCGCGATGCCACCGGCTTGCCGATTTCAATCGCGGAAGACCCGCTGACTTGTGTTGCCCTTGGAACAGGCCGTTGCCTTGAAGAGATGCGCACCTTGCAAAACGTTCTGGTTGGCGCATAAGGTATCACGATGGCCAGAGCGCAGGGTGACCGAAAGCGAGGCCGGAAGAAAAGTGGCGTCACAAGCCATGTGCTGATTTTCTTGCTGTGTATCAGCCTGATGACCTTGGGCAAGGCTGATATTTCAGCGATGAATTCGCTTCGGACAATCATGACCGGGCTGACGATGCCAATCGCCGATGTGGTGGCGGTGCCGATTAGGGCGATCACCTCCATGGTTGAAAGCGCGCAAGCCGCCGCGAAATTACGTGAAGAAAACCTGAAATTAAGAGAAGACGTCAAACGGTTGAGCCGCTGGCGTCTTCAGGCTGAATTACTGCAATCGGAAAACAGGCAATTGCGGTCGGTCAGCGGCGTGATTGTTCCTGATGCCACCACCCCTGTCTCCGCCCGTGTCATCGCCATTAACGCCGATAGTTTCGCCCATGTGGTGATGATTAATATCGGCCGTGATAAAGGCATTCGGCGGGGCAATGCTGTGACCACCACCGATGGATTGGTGGGGATGATCATTGATGTCGGCGCAAAACATAGCCAAGTGCTGTTGCTGACTGATATTAATGCCATGATCCCTGTTATTCTTTCCTCATCATCTTGGCCGGCCACAACGGTTGGGCAAAACACGACAACCCTCAAACTGCGCTTCTTGCCCGCGGAGGCCACGGTTGAAGTGGATGAACTGGTTCAAACTTCAGGCCATGGCGGGGTCTTGCCGGCGGGCATTCCGGTGGGGCGTATCCGTAATATCAATGGCGATTTGATCACCATTGATCCGATTGTTGATCTCAAACGCTTGTCTTTTGTTTCGGTTCTTGTAACCGATGAAGACCCGGGCTTCAGCACCAAAGAATTATTAGACCAAGCCTATAGCCCTCTGCCGCAAGAAGAAGACGGCTTCAGCCTGCAAGGGTTAAATGCCCTTGGTCAGCGTGAAGACAGTGACGTGACGCAGAACGATGGCCAGCAGGATGGAAACTGATCATGCTGTTTGACCGGAAAGCAGATCAAATTTTATTCCAGCAAGTCTTTGCTTTTGTCTTGCTGATGTTGGCGGTTTTTGTTGAAAGCGGCCTTGGGTTGGTGCCCAGCTTTTATGGCAGTGTGCCGAAAATATCCTTCTGTTTGTTGTTTTTAATCGCGCTCAACCGCCCCGCCGCCGTACCTTTGTATCCGGTGCTGTTGGTGGGGTTGATTTACGACACTGTTCAAGGCAGTCCTTTTGGCTATACTTCCAGTCTTTATTTAATCATCCTTGGCGTTGTGGAATGGCGGCGGCCATTTTTGATCATCGCCGACCCGTCGGTCATCTGGTCTGAATTTGTTATTATGCTGGTTGGGTTGATGATCTATATCTTTGCGGTCTTTATGATCTTTCATGGGGCTTGGCCACCATTCGCGGAGATTTTATTTCAAATCGGTTTCACGGCTTTATTATTTCCGATTTTCAATTGGATGATTTCCTTTGGTCGTCAGGTGGGGCTGTATCTGGGGGGTGAGCAATGATTACCCGCGCCATGAAACTCTATGAAGCGAAATTAAAGCGCAGGTCATTGGTCTTGGGCGGGCTGCAAGGGGCGTTGGTCATGGGTTTGGCGGCGCGGCTTTATTATCTGCAGGTTGAAGAAGGCCGCCAGTACCAAAAATTATCCGACCGCAATAAATATGATTTTCGCATCATCCCGCCATCACGAGGGCGGATCAATGACATCGCGGGACGGCTGCTGGCGGGTAACGCGGAAGCCTATGAATTAAGCATCACCCCGCAATACAGCAATGATCTGAAAGACACATTGGTGCAATTATCCCTGTTGATTGACCTATCCGATGATGAGATCAAAGCCTTTATCAAAGAAGCCAATTCCTCACCGTCCTTCTTACCAATCCCCATTCGGGCGGATTTAACCCAACGTGAAGTGGCGCGGATCGCTATCCGCAGTCCTGAATTGCCCGGGGTTAATTTTGAACGTGTTGAAAAGCGCATCTATCCCCAAGGGGTGTTGGGCGGGCATCTGACGGGTTATGTCAATCGCGCCACCGCCGATGAAGTTGAAGATGGCATCATCACCCGCGAATTGGCCAATTTATCCACCGGTAAATCAGGGGTTGAAAAAGCATTTGAACGGCAATTGCGAGGCTATCCCGGGCGGGAGCGGATTCTGGTGAATGCCGTTGGCCGCCCGATCCGAACCGCGGTTGATGAAAGACCAAAGCCCGGGGCTGATCTTAACCTGACCATCAATATGGATGATCAGTTGTTTGCCATCGAAACTTTGAAAAAGGGCAAAAAGAAACCGTTGTCTTTATCGTCGCCTCGGGTCAAGAAATCATTAGAAGAAGATGATGAATTGGCCAAGATTTTGGCCGATGGGCAAAGCACAGCCTTTGAAGATGAAAAAGGCCGGGTGGTGCCGCCTGAAACAGGGTCGGTTGTTGTCCTTGATATTAAAACAGGTGAAGTCAAAACGCTGGTGTCTTCCCCAACATTTGATCCGAATTTATTTTCGGGTCGCCTTAGCTCGCGCGACTGGAATATGTTGATGGAAAACCCCAGAACGCCGTTGTTGGATCGTTCGCTTTCAGGGCAATATTCCCCGGGTTCAACCTTTAAGATGGTGGTGGCGCTGGCCGCTTTAGAAGCGGGCGTGATCAATGAGAAGACAAGTTTCCATTGCGAAGGCCACCGCGCTGTCGGCAATCAAGATTTCCACTGTTGGCTTAAAGATGGCCATGGCCATGTCAATGTCATGAGCGCCATTGAACAATCTTGCGATGTGTTCTTTTATGAAATTGGCCTTAAGACAGGCATCAAGCGGATCGCGGAAATGGCGCGAAAATTGGGCTTGGGTGAAAAAACAGGGATTTCGATCCCCGGGGAAAAATCAGGCTTGATCCCAACAAAAGATTGGAAAATGGCAACCCATGGGCGGTCTTGGACCTTGGGGGAGACGGTCAACGCTTCCATCGGGCAGGGGTATGTTCTGACGACACCTTTGCAATTGGCGGTGATGACCGCGCGGCTGGCCAATGGCAAAGAGGCGGTCACCCCGCGGCTGACAACATCTGAATTAGGCGGCCAAGCGTTTGAGCCGCTTGATATTTCACCTTCGGCATTGCGCGTGATTCAACGGTCTATGCGGCGGGTGATGAACGGGCCAAAAGGCACGGCAAGGCGGTCTGATTTAACGGATGCTGGCTACCCTATGGCGGGGAAGACAGGCACGGTTCAGGTCAGGGCGATTTCCAAAGCAGAACGTGAAGAAGGCGTGATTGATAACATGGATCGGCAATGGAAATTCCGCGACCATGCTTTGTTCGTCAGCTACGCCCCTTATGAAAACCCGCGCTATGCCATTGCGGTTGTGGTGGAACATGGCGGCGGCGGCTCATCGACGGCGGCTCCTATCGCCAGCGCGGTGATGCGGAAATTATTGGCAGGGAGCGCGTGATGCCATCACCTCGTCCTGTTAACGCCATGGCGCATCCGTTATCTGCCGCCCCATCTGTCTTTCAACGCTTGCAACGTGTGCCGTGGTTGCTGTTGCTGATCTGTCTGATTTTATCAGGCATTGGGGTCGGGGCTTTATATTCGGCGGCGGCGGGCAGTTGGACGCCATGGGCAGGCCAGCATTTGATCCGCACAGGCATTGGTCTGTTGCTGATGGTCATGATCGCGTCGGTGCCGATTTGGTATTATCGCAAAATCGCGCCACTGGGCTGGGTTGTGGCGTTGCTGGTGTTGGCTTCGCTTGAATTTATCGGCAGCGGTAAAGGCGTTCAGCGTTGGCTTTCCATCGGCGGGTTTAATTTGCAACCATCGGAGCCCGCCAAATTAGCCGTCATCATGCTGTTGGCGGCGTATTTCCATACCATTAACCCTGAATTGCTCCGTAAGATTAGGGTTTATATTCCGGCGGCCATCATCGCTGTCATCCCTTTTGTGCAAGTCTTATTGCAACCTGATTTGGGGACATCCATCATGCTCTTGGGTTCAGGGGCGGCGGTGATTTTTGTTGCCGGTATGCCGGTTTGGATGATCCTTAGTATTTTGGGATTGGCCGTCTTGGCCGCCCCTGTGATTTGGTCATTTCTTTATGATTACCAAAAGGATCGTATCCTTGTGTTCCTGAACCCCGGGGCGGATCAATTGGGGGCAGGGTATCAGATCACCCAATCAAAAATCGCCTTGGGCAGTGGCGGTATTTTCGGCAAAGGATATTTGCAAGGCAGCCAAAGCCGATTGAATTATTTGCCCGAAAAGCAAACTGATTTTGTCTTCACCATGATCGGTGAGGAGTTTGGCTATTTCGGCGCGCTGTTTATCTTGGGGCTTTATATTATCATGGTGGCATTGTTGTTCCGCTTGGCCTTAAACCTTCAATATCGGTTTTCACGGTTGATGGTCTCCGGCATCGCGACCATGATGTTCCTCTATGTCTTTGTGAATGTCGCCATGGTCACAGGGATGATCCCTGTTGTGGGCGCGCCCTTGCCCATGGTCTCTTATGGTGGGACGGCATTATTGACGGTGTTTATCGCCATGGGGCTTGTCATCAGCGCGGTGGTCTATGATCAGGATGGAGCCGATTGATGGCTGCCGCAATGTCGCCTCAACAAGGGGTCGGTCAGCGATTATCCCCGAATGTATCTCAACACCTCACCGTGACGCCAAGCCTGCAACAAGCCCTGCAATTAATGGCGATGCGTTTGGGGGACATCCGGAAATTTGCCCTTGATATGGCGGCGGAAAACCCTTTCCTTGAGGTGCAATTGCCATCACTGCCGCAACAAAAATCAGCCGAAGAGGGCGGGTTTGATTTTGATCGCATCAGCCATGACAGCCAATATCCCATCACGTTAGCCGCCCATGTGATGGCCCAAATCGGGGTCAGTTTCAAAAATCCTGATGACCGTGCCATCGCGCTGATGATGGTGGAATATCTCTTGCCCGTGGGCTGGCTTGAAGAAGGCGCGCGTCAGGCGATGATGACCCGCGGTATTGATGGTGAAGATATTGACCGTATTTTAATTCAGCTTCAGCAATTGGAACCTGTTGGGATTTTTGCACGGAATTTGGCGGAATGCCTGAAAATCCAATTGGATGATCAGGGGATGCTGGATGATGATGCTATCGCCGTTCTTGCCCATCTTGATGCCATGCAAGATGGCGTGGAAAATCTGGCGGAGCGGGCAGGGCTCACCATTGATGCGGTTGCCGCAATCCTTGTTAAACTCCGGCAATGCCAGCCTAAACCTGGGGCGGGATTTATTCAGGATGATGGCGATATTTTCCACCCTGATTTGGTCATCACCACAACAGAAGATGGATTTGAAGTCACCGTTAATCAAGGCATGATGCCGAGTGTAAAGGTCAAGGATTTAGACGCTGATGATAAAGCCGATGAAGCGAGCCGGTTATTGTTCAAAAAAGCACAGGAAGATGCGCGGATGTTGACGCGCGGATTGGCGCGGCGGCAAGAAACATTGCTGGATTGCGGGCGGCGGTTAAGCCTTTTGCAATCGGAGTATCTGAAACAGGGTGAAGCCATGATCAAGCCTTTGTCCATGGTGGGTTTGGCCGATGACATGGGCGTGCATAAATCCACCATCAGCCGTGTGGTGGCGGATAAATTGGTGGCGACGCCACGGGGGATGCTTCAACTATCAGATTTCTTCAGCCCCTCTGTGCCTCAACCTGATGGCCATCACGTGGCGAGCCGAAGGATCATGGCCTTGGTGGGCGCGCTTTGCCAAGGTGAAAAACCCGCCACGCCGTTAAGCGATCAAGACCTTGTTGATGCGCTGGCCGACCAAGGGATAATCGTTGCGCGAAGAACAATTGCCAAGTATCGTCAAAAGGCTGGTTTTTTGGGGCAGGCCAAACGCCGAGTTCTTCAAGAAACCGCAAGCGAGGTGGAGGTATTCAACTGACGAGTTCACCTCATATCAGTTGAGAAATCAGCCGGGTTGAAAACAATTTGGCTGAAATTATTTTGACTAGAGACTAGTTTACATCGGAGACAGACATCATGTTCGCGTCATTTTTTCCAAGCCCTAAACTTTTCCTCATCAGTATTCTTATCTGGTCGGCCATTGGCACGGCCATTTGGTTTG
The DNA here is from genome assembly GCA_937952245.1 of uncultured Alphaproteobacteria bacterium. Lineage (GTDB taxonomy): Bacteria > Pseudomonadota > Alphaproteobacteria > Puniceispirillales > UBA1172 > JAGWAQ01. Next base: position 26,794 of record CALFYS010000046.1, read on the forward strand.
TTGCTGGTGCTGAAATGGGGGCGGCATTGGGTTTTGCCCAGCCGCTTGAAGACGCGGAACCAGTGATCGGTCTTGGGTTTTTCGTAACGGCAGATTTTATCTGGTTTTACATTTATTACGCGTTGATGGTGGGGCTGTTCGCCGCCTTCTGGTTTAAATTTTCCCCCCATCGTTGGCAATATTGGTCCATTTTGGGCTCAGCCCTGATTTTATTCAGCACCTATTTCAGCGTGCAGGTCTCGGTTGCCATCAACCATTGGCGCAAACCGTTTTTTGATATGGTGCAAAACGCTTTGACTGGTGAAGCGGGGGTTACGCCGGGCGATCTGTATGTGTTGATTTTTAAGTTTGCTGAAATCGCTTTCGTGGCGGTGGCGGTGTTTGTGCTGACACGGTTTTTTGTCAGCCATTATATTTTCCGCTGGCGCAACGCCATGAACGATTATTATCTTGAACACTGGAAGCGGCTTCGGACAGTGGAAGGCGCGTCCCAGCGTATTCAGGAAGATACGATGCGCTTTGCGGGCATTATGGAAGGTCTTGGGGTTTCAATTGTTGATGCCATCATGACGCTTTTTGCCTTTATGCCTGTGTTGCTTGGTCTTTCCTCTTATGTTGCTGAATTGCCGTTGGTAGGGAGCATTCCTTATCCATTGCTGACCGCGGCAATTTTCTGGTCGCTTTTTGGTACGGTGCTGCTCGCGGTTGTTGGCATTAAATTGCCGGGGCTTGAGTTCCGCAATCAACGGGTTGAAGCGGCGTTCCGGAAAGAATTGGTCTATGGTGAAGATAACCCCCAGCGGGCTGAACCAATGACCATGACCGAATTGTTCAACAACGTGCGGCGCAATTATTTCCGCCTGTATTTCCACTATATGTATTTCAACGTGGCGCGCAGTTTTTATCTGCAAGGCGATAATATTTTCGGCTATTTGATTATGATCCCGACCATCGCGTCAGGGGCAATTACCTTGGGGATTTTACAGCAAATCCTGACCGCCTTTGGGCAAGTGTCAAACTCTTTCCAATATATCGTGAATTCTTGGCCAACGATTATTGAACTGCTGTCGATCCATAAACGTCTGGTGGCCTTTGAATCGGTCCTGCATGATAAGCCGATGCCGGGCATTGATCAGGACTTTATGGCAGGCCGAGACAGCGACAATTAAGCCAGAGATGTTAAGGATAAAATCTTACGAGCCAAGCCGGGTGGTTGAAAACCCTGGCTTGGTTGGGATGATCACCACTTTACCGCCATGGGCGCGAACGGTTTCAGCCCCCACAACATCATCAGCTTTGTAATCCCCGCCTTTGATCAGGCGATCAGGGATGATGGATTTGATCAATTTAATCGGGGTTGGCGCATCAAAAATCACGACCGCATCAACCGCGGGCAAACTTGCCAGAACAGCGGCGCGGGTATCTTCATCTTGATGGGGGCGGCCTTCGCCTTTCAGGCGGCGGGTTGAAGCATCTGAATTAAGCCCCACAATCAGCCGATCACAACTCAACGCGGCTTTTTCCAGCACAAAAAGATGGCCGGGGTGCAGAAGATCAAAACACCCATTGGTGAAACCAACCTTAAGCCCAGCATCGCGCCAAAGTTTCACCAAGCCCAAAACATCACTGACAGATTGCGGTTTTGAAGTGGCGGATTTGGCTAAGATTTCCCCTGCCAATGTGGTGGCCGTGCCAGATTTGCCCACGACAATCCCCGCCGCTGTATTGGCCATTTCAATCGCGGATAATAAATCGCATCCCGTGGCCATGCCTGCTGAAACCGTGGCAATAACGGTATCGCCCGCGCCTGAGACATCAAAAACAGATTGCGCAAAGGATTTAATATGATGGGCGTCTTTTTTGCCATTGATCAGCATCATGCCATCCGCGCCCAGAGTCACCAATATGGATTTAAACCGATAACGGCGGGATAAATCACGGCCGGCGGCGATAATATCGCGGTGATTGTCCAGCGGCAGGCCAGTCATCGCTCTAAATTCATGAATGTTAGGCGTGATCAAATGGCTGCCTTTATAGACCGAAGCATCTGTTTTTTTCGGGTCAGCCACCACCGCCACGCCCGCGTCTTTCGCAAGGCTGATGATGTGCTGGGCTGTGCTGTGGTCAATCACGCCTTTATTATAATCAGACAGGATCAGCATATCCGCATCTTTAAGGGCGGATTTCACCGCTGAAAGAAGCCGTTTATAAATCGCTTGCGGCAAGGGGGCGGCCTGTTCGTGATCAACCCTCAGGATTTGTTGCCCTGATGATGAAAACCGTGTTTTCACCGTGGTTGGTCTTTTGGCATCGGCAATGGCTTTGAATTTGATTTGAGGTTCTTCGGCTAATTTTTCAGCCAAAATCACGGCGTTTTCATCATTGCCGGTGACGCCGATCACCGTGGCTTGAACACCCAATCGCACCAGATTAAGCGCCACATTCGCCGCCCCGCCGGGGTTCACCGCCTCACCCTGATAAGACAATACAGGCACAGGCGCTTCCGGTGAAATTCGACTGACCGTGCCATGAATAAAGCGGTCGAGCATCACATCACCCACCACGACAATTCGTTTGCTTGTCATTTTGCTGAGAATGTCACCAAAATCCATGACTTAAGCCTTTGTTCTTTTGTATTTTTGGCGCAAGCGTTCCGCCCCGCCGGGTAATGTTTTTTCATCACCACGGACAATGGCCAACGCGTCATCCGCAACATCACGGGTGATGGTACTGCCGGCGCCGATCAACGCCCGATCACCAATGCTCACCGGCGCGACCAAAGAGGAGTTTGAACCAATGAAAGCCCCATCACCAATCGTGGTGCGGTTTTTGTTAAAGCCGTCATAATTGCAGGTGATTGTCCCCGCCCCGATATTGGTTTTGCTGCCAATTGTGCTATCGCCAAGATAGGTCAGGTGATTGGCTTTCGACAAATCCCCCATGGTGATGTTCTTGGTTTCAACAAAATTGCCAATCTTCACGCCTTCGCCCAAATCCGTGCCGGGGCGCAATCGGGCATAGGGGCCAATAACACAGCATGGGCCTGTCTTGACCCCTTCAAGATGGCTGAAGGATTTAATCTCACTGCCTTCACCGATATGAACCGCTTTGCCAATCACCACATGAGGTTCAATAATCACATCAGGTTCGATGACGGCATCATGATGCAAGAACACGGTTTCCGGCGCGATTAAAGTGGCACCAGCGGCCATGGCGGCTTGTCTTAATTGGTTTTGCATGACGGCTTCCGCTTGGGCAAGATCAGCGCGGTCATTAACCCCCAAGACTTCGGTTTGCTCGGCTTTGATGGTCAGCACATCATGGCCTTTAGCGCGTGCCGCTTCGATGCAATCGGTCAGGTATTTTTCACCTGTTTTGGCGTTATCGTGAAGACCTTCCAATAATTCAAAAGCCAGCGGGGCTTTTAACGCCATCATGCCCGCGTTCACGAAAGCGATGGCTTTTTCTTCGTCATTGGCATCTTTTTCTTCGGTAATCTTCAGCAACCGCCCCTGATCATCGGTCACCAGTCGGCCATAACCTGTAGGGTCTTCAGCATCAAAACCCAAACACGCGATGGCGGCATCTGATGTTTCTAACGCTTTGGCCAATGCTTGATAGGTCTTGGTCTGAACAAGCGGCGTATCGGCAAAGGCAACAATGATAATGCCGTTGTAATCCTTGAGCGCTTCTTTGGCGCATTCAACGGCATGGCCTGTGCCTTTCGGCGGGTCTTGAATAGCGGTTTGAACGTCCAGTTTGCGGGCTTCGGTATAGGCATTGATGAAACCGTCAATCACGTCACTATCTTTCGGCGTGATAACAACCTGCCCATCAGCCCCCGCCGCAAAAGACGTATCCAACACCCAAGCCAGCATGGGTTTTCCCCCAAGCTTATGCAAAGGTTTGGGAAGATTGGATTTCATGCGGGTGCCTTGCCCCGCGGCGAGGATAATTGTTCTAAAACTCATGTTTTCTTTATAATCCTTTGGCCGCATAAAGAAAAGCGGTGATGTTTCGCGGGTTATGCGCAAAATCATGACCAGCCTAGTGCTAACCCATTGATAGCCCATTGATACTCAGGCAAAAAAACCGTAAAAGAGAGAAGGTTTTAAGGTTAAAGAAAGGGCTGAATATGTGCGGGATTGTCGGCGCCATTGGCCATCAAAATGCCTCCTCTGCCCTTTATGAAGCGCTCCAGCGGCTGGAATATCGCGGCTATGACAGCGCGGGCATTGCAACATGGCATGAAGGCGGATTGCACCGTCGCCGTGCCGTCGGCAAGTTGCGTGCCTTAGGTGAGGTGCTGCAAAACGATGCCCTTGATGGTGATTGCGGCATTGGCCATACCCGCTGGGCCACCCATGGTCATGTCTCCGTTGAAAATGCCCACCCGATGATGTCCGGCGATGACATCGCGGTGGTGCATAACGGCATTATTGAAAACCATAAAGCGATCAAACAACAGCTGATCGCCAAAGGCTATGAATTTACCAGCCAGACCGACACCGAAGTGTTAAGCCATCTGTTTAAAGACGCGATTGCCGAAACCGATAGTTTTCAGGCCGCTTGTGCCAAGGTCTTGGATCAGATTGAAGGCGCCTATGCTTTTGCCGTGATGTCCACGCAGTATCCGCATCAAATCGCCATTGCCCGCAACGCTTCGCCATTGGCGGTGGGGCTGGGGGAAGAGGCGAATTACATCGGCTCTGATGCCATGGCCATGGGTTCCATGACGCGGCGGATTATCTTCTTAAAAGATGGCGATTACGGCATCATCACCAAAGATGAAGTGACGCTGTTTGACAGCACCCATCAACCCGCCCAACGTGAGGTGGTGTTATCCTCGGCCACCCCGGGGCTTGTTTCCAAAGATGGGTATCAGCATTTCATGGAAAAAGAAATTCATGAACAGCCTGAAGCCATCGCCCACAGCCTTTCGGAAATGCTGGATGCCAATGGGGATTTGGCGGTTGATCTGGGTGATGCCAAAGCCTTGAAAGGCTTGATGATCCTTGCGGCGGGCACGTCCCATAACGCCGCGATGATCGGCAAATATTGGCTGGAGACATTGGCTGATCTGCCGGTGGTGACTGAGATCGCCTCAGAGTTCCGCTATCGCAACCCTTCGGTTCGCCATCTTGATATGGCCATGGGCATTTCGCAATCAGGGGAATCCCTCGATACATTGATGGCCTTGCGCTATGCGGGTGAAAAGGGGTTAAAAACCCTTGGCTTGGTCAATGTGCCGGAAAGCACCATCGCGCGCGAAACCGATGTGCAATTATTCACCCGCGCGGGGCCTGAAATTGGTGTGGCCAGCACCAAAGCCTTCACCGCACAATTGACAGTTTTATTGGCGATGGCGGCGGCCTTGGGGCGTGACCGCGGAGTTATCACTGCCGCTGAATGTGATGCCATCAAAGACCATTTGACGACTTTGCCGCGTTTGGTGGGGCAGGCCATGTCTGGTTTTGATAAGATCAAACCGTTCATTTCGGTGTTAAGCCGGGCGCAATCATGCCTGTTTTTGGGGCGGGGGACGCTCTATCCATTGGCGTTGGAAGGCGCGCTGAAATTAAAAGAATTAAGTTATATCCATGCCGAAGGTTACGCTTCGGGTGAAATGAAGCACGGGCCGATTGCCTTGATCGAAGAAGACCTGCCGGTGGTGGCGCTGTTGACCGATGATGATCATTTGCAGAAATCGATGTCTAATTTGATGGAAGCGAAATCACGGGGCGCGGCTGTTTTGGGGATTTGCACCGAAAAAGCCGCCGCGCAATTGGATGATTTGGACGACATCATCACCGTGCCGGATTGTGACCCTCTCATCGCGCCGATTGTGCTTTCAATCCCAGCGCAAATTTTGGCCTATATGACGGCGGTGCATAAAGGCACGGATGTGGACCAACCCCGCAATCTGGCAAAATCCGTAACGGTTGAGTGAGTTTCATCAAAGGCCATGAAAATTAACTTTGCTCAAGCAACAGATTTAAATTCAATCCAAACGTTTATTGAAACGGCTTTTTCGGACGAGGAAAACAAATCTATTTGTGAACTTGCCGCAAATCTTTTAAAAGAAACCACCAATCCTCCAATTAAGTCATTAGTGACAACACTTGATGATCAAGCAGTTGGATATGTATCCTAAAGTCCAATATTTTTGAAATCAGACAGCACTATTTCTGGATATATCCTTGCTCCGCTTACGGTATCACCCAAGCATCAGAAACAAGGTGTTGGTTCAAGCCTTATCAATTTTGGTATTGATATGCTCACCAAGGAAGGTGTTGGTGTTCTTCTGGTTTATGGTGACCCTGAATATTATGGAAGGTTTGGGTTTAAGGAAGAAATAGGTCGTTCATTCGTTCCCCCGTATCCACTAGAATATCCATTTGGATGGACAGGGATGATGTTGAATGGAGCGGAACCGCCTGATGCGCCCGTCACATTTGATTGTGTGGCCGCGCTATCTAAACCCGATTTGTGGTGATGGTCATTTTAACATGAGCAGTTGAATAACCTTATGAACTCTCACCGATCATCATCATATCGTGGGGGTGTGTAATGGCGGCGTGAACGTTGGTACGTCCCTGCAAGCCCATCAAATCCCCATCAATTCGACGATAGCGATTTGACTTCATTGGTGCCCACCGCCCCAAGGTTCTTGAAGTTAAACACCACGAAGACTTCATCAATCGGTTTAATATCGCGGTCGCTTTCGGTATCGCGGTTATAGCCGATGCTGATGGTCAAGCAATCCTGCAAGCCGCCACCGTAATTGACATCAACAATCGAGTCGGTCAATTTGCGGGTATCGTTGGTCATATCGTATTTCTGGGTCAAACTCAGCCCCCAGCCATAGCCAAGGTTTTGTTTGGCGGTCACCGTCAATTCTTCTTTTTCTTCGGTGGCCGTGTTGAAATAGGATTTTGACAACTGGCTATAGGATGCTGAAAGTCGGGTTTCATCAAAGCTCACTTGGCCAGATAGTTTTGTTTCGTTCAAATGGAAATCGCGGGGGTGGAAACGCCCTGACATGGCCATTGAAAAATTGCTATAGGGCTGGACGGTCAGGCTGGCCAGAATATCAGAAATCCGGTCAGTTTCTGAAACCCCATTTAACCCTGTTGGGGTATCCCCCGACAAGCGCATTGACCCCCCAACAAAGCCGGTGACATCGCCCAAATAAGGGTCATAAAGAGACATAGAGACACCGCCATCAACACGGGTTGAGGTGATGTTGTAATCTTCCCCTTGTTCGCGGTGGAGCAGAAATAAATTGGCCTCATCAAGGCGGAAATCTGAACTATCGCGGTTCGGGATGCTGTTGCTGCGGTCAGTCGCCTTGACCGACACGAGTTTGACTTTTGGTTCAATAACGGCAAAGCGATCCGCCATCTGGACGGAAACAGGCATCGCCCAACCAAGGCCAGCGGCGACCGTGGTCTGCCCCAATTCACCTTCATATCCATCATTATTGGTGGCGGTTTCAATGTTGCGATACTGGCCTGCAAGCCGACCTTCAACGCTCAATTGCCCGAAATCAGTGGTGATGTCTTGGCGGCTGTAAAGCTCCGATGTCCAGCGTTTCAGGTCGGTTGATTCATCATTATCCAGTTGCAACGCGCTGAGGCGCAGGCGCAGGCTCAACCCCTCTTGGTCTGTTTCAAGATAGCGTTCATGGAAAACAGAAGGCAGAACCGTGGCTTCATTTTCTTCATCGCGATCAGATGTCAGGTCTTGAATATCATAGGCTTCAACACGGCTGTATTGATCGCGGTCAATCCGCTCCGTGACAATAGATGACTTCAAAGTTTCGGCATCATCAAAATTATAGCGGCGCATGAATGTATCTTGGCTGGCGCGATAAAGCCGAACATTTGTTTTCCATTTTTGGCCAAGGGTTGTTTGAAATGACGCATCAACGCCGGCCACATCTTCACGGGTTTTCTTATAGGTGTTGACCCGCCCTTTATAGATCGTGGCATCAAGTGATGAATAATCCCACCGCTGGCGATAGACGGTTTTGACCGCCGCGCCTTGATTGCCGAAAAAATAAGGGGTGATCGCCGCGTCATGGGTCTCGCCCGTTACCCAATAATAGGTCTGGCCATAGGTGGTGCCTAAATCCGATGAAAAAGAAATTCGCGGCGGCAACAGGCCTGAACGGCGGCGGACAGTCCAATCAGGATGATCAAGATAAGGGAAATACAAGACCGGCACCGCGAAAATCTTCATGGTGACATTTTGGTGATAAATCGTCTGGCTGTTCGGGTCATGACGGCTTTCGGAAGAATTAATCTCCCACGCGGGTGTTTTGCCGCCTTTAAAGTCACAATCACAAGGGGTGTAGCGGGCTTTGTCATAAACCGTTCCAACACCGCGCTCAACATTGACTTTATTGCCGCCAACCCATGAGCCATCATTAAACTGGCTGATCACCGGTTCGGCAATCGCCTTGGAGAAGTTTTCTTCCAAAACCAGCATATCGGTGTAATGGGTGCTGCCGTCGTTATCGGTAAAGACGACATTGCCCGTGGCAACGGCTTTGCCTTCATTGCGGTTATATTCAACACGGTCAGCCAGAAGGCGCATATCGCCTTGGGTGATGATCACGTCACCTTCCGCGGTCATCACGCCAGTTTCGGCATTGCTGGAAACGGCATTGGCGGTGAAATCAACCGGCGCGGAAGTGTTCTGCGCGTTCGCCGATGCTGCGCTGAGCATCAGACACGTCAGCAGGGCAAAAGTCTTTAAAAATGACCGAGGTGAAAAAATTGAAATAAAAGGCATAAAACCGTGATCCAGATCGTCTAAATTGTAGCGGTACAATGTTATTTTTTGTATATCAGAATAATAACGAAATGCACAGATAACGTGGCACAGATTGATATTGATTTTCAAGATCATAATCACATGATGGCGCGCCAAGGTGCAAGCGGCCATAAGGGTCAAAGAATGGGGACCATACGGTGAAGATTTTACATATCGTAGCAGGCGCTGGACAGGGCGGCGCGGAAACATTTTGCCTTGATGCGGTCAAAGCCCTTCATGACAGTGGCGTCGAACAAGTCATGATCGGCCGTCCCCATGACCATTACCTTGAAGCGTTAAACGCAAGGGGCATTAAACATTATCCTCTCAGTTTTGCGCCGCTGATGAAATGGATCCAACGTCGCCAGATTGATCGCATTATCGCCCAAGAACAGCCTGATTTAATTCATAGCTGGATGAATAGGGGTGCCAGTTTTACCCCGAAGCAGAAATCTATCCCGGTATTGGGTTGGTTTGGTGGGTATTATGATCTGAAAAACTACACGTCATGTGATTTCTATATGGGGGTAACCCGCGATATTGTCCGCCATATCAAAGAATCTTCGGGCAGGCCTGATCGCGCTTATGTTGGCCATACATTTGGGACGTTGGAAGATGCCCCTAAAGTCACTAAATCCGATTACGGTATTCCTGAAGACGCAAAGATGGTCTTGCTGCTGTCGCGAATGCACTGGAAAAAAGGGGTGGATTTGCTGTTGGATGCCGCCCGTGATCTGCCCAATATTTATTTCCTGATGGCGGGCGATGGCCCTGATTTGGCCAAGTATAAAGCCATGGCAGAAGAGCTCGGCGTCGCTGATCGCGCCGTCTTCCCCGGATGGTGTGATAACCGTTCGGCCTTGCTGGATATTGCTGATGTTTGTGTGCTGCCCTCACGGTATGAACCTTTCGGCACGGTGATTGCCGAAGCATGGTTTGCCAAAGTGCCATTGGTGGCGACACGCGCTGATGGCGCTCGCCAATATGTCACTGATGAAACCGATGGTCTTTTGGTTGATATTGATGATCGTGATGGTCTGGTGAAAGCCCTTGATACAGCGCTTCATGATCAAAAAATGGCGGCAAAAATAGTTAAGGGCGGGACAAAAACTTATCATGAATTGTTCAGCCGTGACGTGGTGACCAAAACCATGATCGCCTCTTATCAGGATATGATCAGCCGTTATCAGAACGGGCTTTGATGGCATCACGCCCTTGATCCACCTTTTGCCCTGCATGGGCGCGGGTGAAAGGGTAATCATCCCATGCTTTGTGCTGATAGGTTTTTAGCATTTCTGGATCACTGAGCAATTGCTCAAGGGCATCCGCGATCGCATCCGCATGAGGATCATCAAGGATCATCGCCCGGCCTTCGGCGTATTCAGGGATGCCGCCACGTCTTGTGGTGATCAACGCGGCACCGGCCACCATCGCTTCCAACAAAACGCGGCCAGCCGGCTCTTGCCATTGCGACGGCACCAAGGCGATGGCGGCGTGGTCTTGTTCTTTGTAAACATCTTTTATCGGCAAAAAGCCAAGGGCTTGGGCTTGGTCGCCGCAAGGCGCAAGGGCATTGGCCACGGCGTTCTCATAAGGCGATTTACCGCCGTCTTGAAAGCCTTTTGCGCCGATCAATCGCGCTGACCAATCGGGGTGTTGGGGCAGAACCTTGGCAAGAGCATGGGCGGCTTCCAACATCCCTTTTTCCGGCACCATCCGCCCGGTGATAACGATCTGTTTTTTCTTTTGCGGCGCTTGTTGATGGCGATGGTCAATCCCCAAGGGCGTGACCTGTTGGATCAAGCCTTCTGTGTCTTTGTCATCAAGCCCATCATTAAACCCATCAATCAGATATTGTGAGACGGCAAAAACGCCTTTGAGGGCTTTCGCCAACCCCCGCCGTTCGGCAATTGTCTTTGCGCCTTTCATGCCTCTTGGGTCATTGTGCAAAACAAGGACAATGTTTAAATCAGGGCGTTTTCGCGCCAGATACGCCGCCACTTGGCAACGGCCATGAACCTCCACCCAATCGGGGGTGATGTTGGTCTTCTTCAGGTGATCAAGATAAGCCCGCGCCATGCCAATGTTGTGCCCATAAAGCCATGCGGTTTTTGGGGTTAACGCGGTAAAAGGTTCGGTCAGTGGTTTGTTCTGGCTGGCGCGCCCAAAGATATGACAATCCTTACCATATTGGCTGGCCAGCACCATGTCTTCGGCCACCATGGCCACCGCCCCAGCGTTTTCGCGGGTGTAATATTCTTTGGCAGGCAGAAGGCAATGAATCAGAGGCATGAGCGTTCTAAATAGAATGTATTAAGGGTTTAATGACGAATTTATCTTATCACGTGAATGAGTTTTACATATACCATCTTCTTGGCCGCCAAGCCATAAAAGCCGTGACAGGCATCAGATCGGGGCTTATTGTCCCTTAAAACCAGACAGATGTGACCGATGCAAAAACAAGAAAAAATTCTGATCATCAAACACGGTGCCCTTGGCGATATGGTGCAAGCCCTTGATGGTTTCGCCAGCATCAGGGCAGGGCATCCCGATGCCCATGTGGCGTTATTAACCACCAAACCTTTTGCGGGATTGGCGCAATCCATGCCGTTTTTTGATGAGGTGATTGTTGATCGCCGCGCCAAGGCTTGGAATCTTCCTGCTCTCTTTGAGATCAGATCGGTCTTCCGTCAAGGCTGGCAACGGATTTATGATTTCCAATCCTCCAGCCGCACCCGCCGTTATCTTCATCACGTGATCCCATCAGGGGTGGAATTTGTTGGTGTTCATCAAGGCGCTTCGCATCGTTTGGGGGATATGACGGGCATCAATAACCGTGATCGGATGCTGATGACAGCGGAAAAGGGCGGGTGTTCTCCGGTTTCCGCTGAAACAAATTGGCTGGATGGTCAAAATGATCAGTCCAAGAATGAAATCCCATCGCCTTACGCGGTCTTGATCCCTGGGTGTTCTCCCGCCAAGCCTGAAAAACGGTGGCCGGCTGAAGATTTCGCTGAACTGGCGCGCCTGCTGTTGGAAAAAGGAGTGCAGCCTGTTCTGGCAGGGACCGCGGTGGATCAAGCGGCGGGGGATGTTATCACAGGTCTTCAACCGCAGGTGCTGGATATGATCGGCAAGACCAGCCTGACAGGTTTAGCAGCATTATTGCGCCATGCTGATGTGGTGGTGGGGAATGATACAGGCCCAGTTTTTCTGGCGGCACGGCTTGATGCGCCAACGGTGATGGTGATGTCACATCACACCGACCCCACCATGTCCGCCCCCTATGGCCAGCGGGCGGGGTGGATTAAAAATGACGATATTACCGCCATCACGCCCCAGATGGTGTTGGAAAAATCAGGGCAACTCTAAAATGATGAATCCGGCCCTTTGAGAAACTCGATTTCCTCATCATGAGAAGGCCGCCCCAAAATAGCGTTGCGATGGGGGAAATGGCCGAAACGTTCCACAATCACCTGATGCTTAACCGCGTATTCATAGGTCATGTCTTGGGTGTATTTTTTGAACAGGGGCAGGGATTTGTTCTGAATATCAATATCTTCAGAATGCATCATGGGCATCAATAAAAACTGGCGCTTGGCGGGATTTTCCAATTCGTCCAAATACCCCCGCTGAACCCCTGTCAGGGATAAGGCCAAGGCCATGTCATCACCAGCATACATTTTGGGCGTATCACGATAAATATTGCGGGTCATTTGATCCAAGAGAATGATCAACGCTTGTAAGCCATCGGCGGTTTCCGCCCAAGCATCCAATTGCCCCGCCAAAGCGCGTTCCACCAGATCGCCGAACCGGTCTTTAAGCAAAGCATCAAACGCTTCGTCTTTTTTGAACCATTGTTCCGGTGAGCAATCCTCATACCAGAATTGCAAAACTGTCTTGATTTTATCTTCATGGCGCATTTCAGCCCCCCATTTTGGATTGGTTATAGAATCTTCCCCGGATTCATAATGTTATGGGGGTCTAGAGCCGATTTAATCGCCGCCATCACCGATAGCGCTGTTTGATCTTTCGCCTCTTTGAGCATGGCTTTCTTCTTCTGGCCAATACCGTGTTCTGCGCTGATCGACCCGCCGTATTCTTTTAATAATCCCGTGATCATATCATCAAACGCGGGATAAACAGACATGAAATCGTCATGCCCATCATCAGGGATCGACAGGTTGTAATGCAAATTGCCATCGCCCAAATGACCAAAGCCAAAGATTTTCACCCCCGGGGCGATCTTTTCCGCCGCCACCGCCGCGCGCTCATAAAACTCCTGCATATGCTGCAAGGGGATTGAAATATCGGATTTATACGCCGCCCCTGCTTTGATTTCGCTCTCAGGGGTTAGCTCACGGATCGCCCATAGGGCTTGGCGTTGATTTTCATTGCTGGCGATGGTGGCGTCATTGACCAAGCCATCTTCAAAGGCTTTTTGCAACAAGGCTTCCATTTGGATGTTTAACGGCATCTGGCCGCTATCATTGGGCTTTGCGTCCGAAGAAGCGGTGGAGGCGATTTCAATCAAGGCTGAAAACGGCGGCAGGTCTTCAAGGGGGCTGGAAACATCAGGATAGAACCGCCGGACATTTTCAATGATTGATTTGGGCATCAGCTCAAAGGCGATAACATTGCCGCCGCTGATGGCTTGGGCGCGTTGCAGCAATTCAATGGCGGCGTTAATATCGCGCACCCCTGCCCATGAAGTTGCCATGGCTTTTGGTTCAGGAAACAATTGCAACGTGGCGGCGGTGATCATCCCCAGCGTGCCTTCCGCCCCGATAAACAGGTTTTTCAAATCATAACCGGTGTTGTCTTTCTTCAAGGGCGACAACAGGTTCATCACTTCACCCGTGGCGGTGACGACTTCAAGCCCAAGGCAAAGCGACCGCGCGTTGCCATAGCGCAGAACATTCAACCCGCCAGCATTGGTGGAAAGATTGCCGCCAATCCGGCACGTCCCGCGTGAGCCAAAATTAAGAGGAAAGATCAATCCTTCTTGACTGGCGGCGTCTTGGATTTTTTCAAGAATACAGCCCGCGTCCACGGTAATGCTCTGGCTGGGGCGATCAAAATGACGGATTTGATCCATCCGTGCCATGCTGATGATGATCGCCTTGCCGCTATCATCGGGCGTGGCGCCACCGCAAAGGGAGGTATTGCCGCCTTGGGGGACAATCGGGATGTGGTGGTCATGGCAAAGGCGAACAAGGGATGAAACCTCAGCGGTGGAAGCAGGTTTCACCACCGCCATGGCATCGCCGGTGTAATGGCCACGCCAATCGGTCAGATGCGGGGCTTTATCCTCTTTTTCCGTCAGCACATATTTATCGCCGCAAATGGCAATGAATTGAGCAATCAACGTATCTTCGGTCATATCATCCCCATGGGGTTAATCACGGTCTGCCGCCGCCCGCTGAAGCCTGTCTTGGATCGCCACCCCTAACCCGTCTTGGGGAATGGGGGCAATGACAATACGCTTGCCATCCATGGCATCAGCACGCCGCATCATATCATATAGATTGGCGGCGGCTTCTGTCAGGTCGCTTTGGCGGCTTAAATTTAAATCCATTCGGTCTTCTGTTGCGCCGAACCCGACCATAATATCACCGTCATTGATGGTGGTGGCGTTCAACAGAACAGGTTTTGACGGCGCGTAATGGCTGGCCAATTGCCCGGGGCTGATGATGTCTTTGCCCGCGGCGATGGGCATTATGCCAGTTGAACAGCCGATCATCGTGGCGGTGATTGACCCCGGCCGAAGAATGACGGGCGCGTCACCACGGGCATCAATCACGGTTGATTCAATGCCGTCATCGGCCATGCCCGTATCAAGGATCATCGCCAATTCAGGGCAATCGCCCAATTCTTCTTGGACATGGCTTGCTTTCGTGGGGCTGATGCGGCCGGAACGATTGGCCGATGGCGCGGCGATCGGGCAGGCGGCCATCTGCAGAAATTGCCGTGCTTGCGGTTTCATGGGCACCCGCAATGCAATGGTATCCAGCCCCGCGGTCGCCAGATCAGCAACCGGACAATCGGGGCGTTTGTTTAAAATCAGCGTCATTGGCCCCGGCCAGTAATCATCCGCCAATTGTTGCGCCATCAAATTTGCTTCCGCCAAGTCAAAGGCATGGCAAGTGCTGTCGATATGGCTGATCAGCGGATTAAAAGAAGGCCGGCCTTTGGCGGCGTAAATCTTGGCCACGGCTTCGGGGTTGGTGGCGTCCCCTCCAAGGCCATAAACCGTTTCTGTTCCAAAAGCCACCAATTGACCGGAACGAATGGCATCAACCGCTTTGCCAAGGTCATCTTCCGAAAACTGGTCATTGGGGGCGGTGAGAATGTCAGCCATGGTCCATCACTCAAGCCCCTTGATCAACAGGCGGCAACCAATGGGTTGGAACCGCGCCATCAAGTTTAGCGGTGGCGGAAAAATAGCCGTTTAGCCGCCCGGGTTTACCATAGCCAAACCGTGTGCCATCAGGGGCGAGCATCTGGCCACCGGCGGCTTCTAAGATGGCTTGCCCCGCGGCGGTATCCCATTCCATGGTGGGGCCCATGCGGGGGTAAAGATCAGCGTCGCCTTCCGCGATGGAGCAGAATTTTAAAGATGATCCAACGGCAATGGCTTCACCAGCATCAATCAGATTAATCCAATGTTCCAATTCAGGGCTGCGGTGGGCTTTGGTCGCCACCACATCAGGTTTTTCCAAGCGGGCTTGGCGGGCTGAAATCGGCATGGCATCCCCCATGGCCGCCAATGTCATTTGACCTGACGCCGCCGCCATCCGTTTCCACGCCCGCCCATCAGCGCCGCCCCAAAGCACGCCCATCGCTGGGGCGTAAATCACCCCCAGCACAGGATAGCCTTGATCAATCAATGCGATATTCACCGTAAAATCACGCCCGCCATTGATAAAACCTTTGGTGCCATCCAACGGGTCAACACACCAATATTGAACAGGGTTTGTGTCTTCCTTGGCGCTGAATGTTTCTTCGGTAATGGCGGGAATATCCGCCGCCATGGATTTCAACCCATCGCTGATAATTTGATCCGCCGCCAAATCAGCCTCGGTGACAGGGCTGCCATCCGTTTTTTGATTCTTATCAAAACCCTGATCGCGAAAGCCCATGATGGCATTGCCAGCCTCGATGGCGATCTCTTCAATTTTCAGCAAATCAATATTCATCAGGGTACTCGTGTTTGTTTTTATATCGTTATTATTGTCGTTATAATTAATGGCATCATGATGCGGTGCCATCTCCAAAATTCTAATTTATAATTTGGCATAGATAATCTTGATTTGCCAGCGCTTGCGGCTTTTGCTAACGAATTAATTCCGGCGATGATCGCAAAGAATGGAGCAAAATTTCATGTGTGGCCGTTTCAGCAATTCAACCACATCCGATGACGTTAAAGCCACGTTTAAATTAAGCTTCCCATCTTCTGGCGGCAGCAGGGGGCAGAACAACCGCCCGCAATGGAATATTGCCCCCAGCATGGTGATTGATACGGTGGTGAATATTGGCCAGCGGCGGATGCTGACCGCCATGACCTGGGGGATCGCCACGCCGCAAAACACCCGCCCGTTGATCAACGCCCGATCTGAAACCATGTTTGAAAAGCCAACCTTTCGGCAAGCGGCACGGATGCGGCGATGCCTTGTGATCGCTTCGGGTTGGTTTGAATGGGCCGCGCCGAAAAAGCCTTATTTTATCCGCCGTGCTGATGATACGCCCATGGGGATGGCGGGGCTTTATTGGGATGATGATATTGATGGTGGTCGCCGCTGTGTTATCGTGACCACCGCCGCGGATCGGGAGTTGTCGGAAATCCATCACCGCGCGCCCATGGTGCTTGACCCTCAGTATTTTGATGATTGGCTTGACCCTGAAACAAGCCTTGAGGCGGTGGCAGGTCTAACCCGTCCATCCTTAGATAGCGTTTTTGATTGGCATCCTGTTTCCGCTGAGGTTGGCTCAACCCGCGTTGACCATGATGGATTGGTTCAGCGTGATGAACATCACGGGATTAAGCCTGAACCGCAATTGTCACTTTTTTAATTAGGGGTCTAATTTTAGGTCTATTGAATATCCGCGATGGTAGCGGCATGGCGATGCTGGGCGTAAACGTGCCAAAGCATCAACGCCCCCGCCCCGCGATAAGGCCGCCACGCGTCCCCCATGGGTTTCATGCGCGCGCCATCTGGCCTTGTGTTGAGCGATTTTAAAATCTTCATGCCTTCTTGCAACGCCAGATCATTAAACGGCCACGCGTCCATATCCGCCAGCACAAACAGCCGATAATTATCAGCCGTCCATTCCCCAATGCCGCGAATAGCGATCAAGGCTTTGGTGACATCCTCACCATCCATATGGGGCAGGGCATCAAGATCAAGGGATTTGCTTTCCACCGCTTCGGCAAGACCTTGGACATATTCGGCCTTGCGTTGCGAAAGCCCGGCTTGCCTTAAATCCTCAATTGAGGTTTGCGCCGCGATATGGCTTTGGTGATAATCATTCGCCGTCATTTTTCCCCAAACGGCGGCGGCGGCTTTGGTTGAAATTTGCTGGCCGATAATCACCCGGGCAAGGGTTGAAAACCCCGGGGCTTCGGATCGGTCACGGGGCGGGCCATAGGCTTCTAACGCCGCGGCAATATCGGTGTCGATACGCGCCAATTGCGCCAACGCCCCTTCGTGATGGGTCAGTTCATGGTGCATTTTGTTCGGCGAATTATTATTCATGGCAGGTCTCTTTTATCGTTCATGATCACCTTATCACAAAAAAGTAAATTGCTGGCATTACTGTCTTCAGGCATGATGATGCCATGAATAAAACAACGAATAAAACACCGGATAAAACACCGCCATCATCATCGTCGCATGGCCACACCAATGATGGGCAAACCATGGGCGCGCCTGTATGGGATGTGCCGTTGCGCCTGTTTCATTGGGCGCTGGCGATTGCGGTTTTTGTCGCCATCGGTTCGGCGAAAAACGGCGTCATGTTTGTTCATGAAAAGGCTGGGCTGACGGTCTTGGGGCTGGTGATTTTTCGGATCATCTGGGGCTTTATTGGCAGTCACCATGCTCGGTTCAGCAATTTTATGACCATGCCAAAAGCGGTTTGGGCTTATATCCAAAGCCGCCGCCGTGGTGACCGTACTTATCACCCCGGCCATGCCCCCACGGGGGCTTATGCCACCATCGCGATTTTGATGGTCCTGCTGGCCATGGCGAGTTTTGGCACCATGGCGAATGACGATATTCTCTATGAAGGGCCGCTTGCCGCTTATGTTGGTGATTTTACCAATGACGCGAGGCGGATCCATCATTGGATTGAAAAACTGGTGTTTTTGCTGATCGCCCTGCATTTCTTGGCGATCGTGGTCTATCGGTTTAAATGGGGGATTAAGTTAATCCCGCCGATGATTACCGGCGGGCGGGATGACACGATTAAACCCATCAGCCGTGGTCATCAGGTCTTTGGGCTGGTCTTGATGGCGGCTACGGTTACCGCCAGTCAATCGCTTGGTTTTCTGGGCGACCGATTTTTCTAGGCCGCCCTAAAGTAATTAGTCTTTGTAAGATTGGTGACAGGTCTTGCATGTGCCGGCCAAGGTTTTAAAACCTTGCTTGGCGCCATCCATATCACCATCCCGTGCCAGCGCCGCCAGTTTCAGAGCGGCGTTTTCGGCTGATTTGGCTTTCGCGGTGAAATCATCAAAATCAAGCCAGATGTCCATGCGGGCGTTGGTTTCCCCTTCATCCGACCCTTCAGGGAAATATTCGGTCATCCGCGCGGACCAATCGGCGACGCTTTCTGCCGCGCCCACAACAGGGGTTAAATCGCCCGCGCCCAACGCGGCTTTGATGGTTTTTAACGCCGCGACATTGCCTTTAAACCCTGCTTTACGTTCAGCGATAACATCAGCAGAGGCCACGCCAGCGGAGGCGAGCATAGCGGCGGTGATAAGAATTCTTGTGATCATTGTTTTTCTCTTGTTATTCGGTGATAGACTTAACATAGTATGCCGTCACAATTGGGCAAGATCATCTGGGGCGCAAGATCATCTGGCCAGATAGACCAGAGCGCCGCCTTTTCAGGCTGAATATCATTAAGGACCGATCATGGAATTGATGCCGCTTTTTATGCCGATGGTGGGATTTATGGCCATCGCCGCTTTCACGCCGGGGCCGAATAACATCATGCTGGCGGCATCAGGGGCTAATTTCGGGTTGCTCCGCACCGTTCCTCATATGATGGGGGTGACGATTGGTTTTGGTGTTTTGCTTTTGCTCTTGGGCTTGGGGCTGGATCAATTGTTTCAACAATTTCCCCTTGTTCAACAAATCTTCAGAATCTCAGCCTTAAGCTTTATTCTTTATTTGGCTTGGGGGATCGCAAGAAGCCAAAAATCAAGTGAGGTTGAGGGCAAATCCCGCCCGCAATATTTTTGGGAAGCGGCGCTGTTTCAACTGATCAATCCCAAAGGCTTGGTCATGTCGATCACGGTGATGTCCACGTTCATCAGCCCTGAATTGGCGTTTTTGCCGCAATTTTCATTATTGGTGACCAGCTTTGTTGTCATCACGTTTTTATCGGTGGTGACATGGGCGTGGTTTGGCATTGTCATCAGCCGATTTTTAAACACGTCAAAACGCCAGCGTATATTCAACATCACCATGGCACTGTTATTGGTCGCCTCTATCCTGCCGGTGGCTGTTGATATGGTGGCCTAAACAACGGCTATTTCTGTGTGGTTGGCGTCATCGCGGCGTTTTTATTGAGCTGATATTCCCGCCATGAAATAAAGACACAAGCCGCCACCACAATAAACATCCCCGCAATTTCAGTGATGGTGAGGGCTTCCGCCCAGATCAGCCAGCCTAAAAACGCCGCCGCGGGCACGGAAAGATAACGGATCGGTGCCAGAACCGCCGCTTCACCATAGCGATAAGCTGAGGTAAAGCCGATTTGAACAAAAGACGCGGCAAGGCCAAAAATACACATCAACACCAAGGATGAGGCCACGATATTGGTGAAAATGACACTATCGCCTAAAGAGATCATGATGATGGGGTAGCCCACCGCCCCCACCAGATTATGCCAGAGTGCTACCGTCACCGGTTCTTCTGTCCGCCCCAAAAGCCGCAATAACACCACCAAAATAGCGCCCGATATAGCGGCGATCACGCCATAAACCGTTCCGATGTTAAAATCGCTGGCAAAGGGATTGGTGATCATCACAATCCCCAATAACCCTAGGAAGACCGCGCTGCCACGATAAATCCCGACTTTTTCTTTCAGGATGAGGGGGGAGAGGATGGTGACAAAAATCGCCGAGGATTGAAACAAAGCCGTGGCTTGCCCAAGGGTGGTGTGGGTGACCGATAAAAACCAAAAGATAATGCCGATTTGCCCCGCCACAATCCGCATGATCAGGCGATCCCAGCGTTTCACCCGAAGGAAATCACGCCCGCGCTTAAACACCGCCCCAAAGGTCAAGAACGGGATGCTGAATAAGAATCGCAGCGACAACAGCACCATCAATGTCGCGATGGGCGAGAGGTCTTTGATGATTAATGACGTAATCAGCCCAGCCAAAACCGCCATGAGCATAAAGAAAATGCCCAAAATATTATTGTTTTGTCCGGATTGGTCTTGCGCTGACATGGATGCTCCTGATCTTCAATCTAGTCAGGAAATCCGGTCTTGTCAGCCTAATAACTAGGCCGCGTCTGAAATTTCAGCATTATTGAGGATTGACCACACGGCTTCCACCGAATCACAACCGCGCAGACGGGCGGCGCGGTCTTCATCGCGCAACAACCGTGACGCAAGGGCAAGCGCGGTTAAATGTTCGCCGCCAATGTGATCAGGGGCGATCAGCATAAAGACAATATCAACGGGGTGGTCATCGTTTGACTGAAAATCAATCGGCTTGTTTAAAACCGCCAATTGTGTCAGCGGCTTGTTGCCCATGTTTTCAGGGAAAGCACAGCGGGTATGGGGAATGGCAATACCGCCGCCAATGCTGGTGCAACCAAGGCGTTCACGTTCCATCAAATGATCAAAAACCAAGCGTGTTTCAAGACCATCAACAGGGGCGGTGATACGCGCCGCCATTTCCTGCAGGACTTGTTTTTTGCTGTTGGCTTTCAACCCGACAATAATGTCGTCAGGGGAAATAATGGTGTTAATTTTCATTGATGGGAAGTCTATGAAGACCCTCTAAAAGTAAATAAACGCGTCATCAAAAACGCGTTGGGTGTCTATCTACAGAGTTGGTAAAAATTTGTCAAGATCGCGAAAGGCTTATTCAAAAAAGTGATCATATAAGGGGGGTAAAACCCTATCGGCTGAACTGATTGCCCAGATAGACATCACGAACATTGCGGTCATTGACCACGTCATCAGGCGTGCCGGACATCAAGACTTTGCCGTCATGCAGGATATAAGCACGATCAACAATATTCAGCGTATCACGGACATTATGATCCGTGATCAGCACCCCAAGCCCGTGGTTTTTCAATTGGGTGATCAGGTCACGAATCTCTGAAATCGCGATCGGGTCAATCCCCGCCAACGGTTCATCCAATAACAAAAAGGCAGGTCGTGCCGCCAAGGCTCGGGCAATCTCAACCCGGCGGCGTTCCCCGCCAGATAGCGTCATGGCATTGGCGGTACGGAGATGGCTAATATCAAATTCAACCAGCAATTCTTCAAGCATGATATTGCGGGTATGGGCATCAGGTTCAACGGTTTCAAGAATCGATTTAATATTCTGTTCCACGTTCAACCCGCGGAAAATGCTGGATTCCTGGGGCAGATAACCAATGCCCAACTGCGCCCGCCGATAAACAGGCGTATCCGAAATATCAGTTTGGTCGAGTAAAATCCGGCCTTCATCATTTTTCACAAGGCCAGAGATCATGTAAAAGCAGGTGGTTTTGCCCGCGCCATTAGGCCCCAATAACCCCACCACTTCACCGCGGCGGACATTGATGGAAACATTCCGCACCACGCGTTTTTTATCAAAAGATTTGCCGATTTGTTCAGCCACCAGCCCCGATTGGCCATTATCGCTATGAACAAGACGAGGGCCTTCTTGGTCAGGGGTGCTGTGATCCCTGAAATTTTGCTGGATATTGTCTTGGGTGAAATCGCTCATCAGCGGAGGGCCTGTTCTTGGTCTTGGCGTTATTTTGATGGTGCCAAAAGTTTTATTATTGTCTTCGGTTTTTCTTCGTCTTTTTTCTTTTTGTTCTCGTCTTTTCTTTGGCCACAACCGCAAACGGTCATATCATCATGATCTTAATTACGGAAACTTAATTCAAGACCAATGATATTTGCCACCGCATTCATCATGCAATTCTTGAAAAATACCAAAATTATCGCGTAAAAACAACACCTTCTTTGATGCTGCAAGATTTGACGTTAAGCATTAATCAAATGGGCCAAACGTTTATCGCGATCAAGATTAATTGGCAGGCTGGAAAACACCGCCAACACGTTTGCCCGATGTGGTGGAGGACATGGTGCTGGTGCCCGCGATTGTATCAATAACCGCCTTGTCGCCTTTCAAAATATTACCCGCTTCTTTCAGCAGAACATTATCCGTCAGCACAGCAATGCCCGTGGCTTTTTCATAGGTCATGGCATCGGCATAGGCCTCACGAATACCGCTATCGGCTTGGTTTCGGCTGGGGCTGAAGACTTGAGCATTCCCATTCGCCGTCACCACGGTAATATCATTTTCATCTTCATTCAGGGTGGCGGTGATCACCATTGCCTTTAATTCTTGGCCATTGCTCAATTGAACATAGGCATCGCCTGTGGCGGTGATTATTCGTTGGCTTCGGTCATAGGTGATGGATTTGGTGGCGGTCAGGGTTTCCGCGCCATTGACGATTTTTGAATTTTGCCCTGTCATCACGGCGTTTTCGGTCGTCAGGTCATAGGTGATATTCTCACCTGTTGCGATCATCGAGCCGCGGGTGAATCTGGCGTTTTTCTGGCCTTCGATATGGGTGATGGTGGTCCCGCCTTCAGCACCAGCGGTCTCGGTTTCCAAATAATCGGCAATAATCACATCAGCATCAAGGCGTGTGCCGGCTCTTGTGGCGCTGGCATTGCCGGTGGCGATATATTTCTTTTCATCGCGCAGCCATTGCAAACTGTTATCAGCTTCAACAATCAAGTTTTGGTCATTGGCATCATTGCTTTGGGCGTGGCTAAACCCGGCCATGCTGGCCATGATCAACCCGGACATGAACAAACGTGAGATGGCCAAACGTGATAACCCCAAACGTGAAATAGAATTGAATGAAAACATTGATGCCCCCGAAAGCCTTCACCTGAACGGTGATATATTAAAATCTGTTAATTCTGTTTCAATGTTAAAATTGATTTACCCGTAAAAAGGACATCGCGTCCATGATCCTTAATCACCATCCCATCGGCGGTGACTTGGCCTTGTGGGCTAAACCCCCGCACCAAGACATCACTGGTCATCATCCCGCTATCAAGAAAAGCAACCGCTTGTTCGGTCAATAATGTATAGCCCAAATCAGGCCGAACAATGACAACCCTGCCGTCCAAATCAACCCGATCATCATTGCGGAAAAACAGCCCATTATTCGACCGGATGGTCATGGGGTTGCCGCTGTCGGTATCAACCCGTGCCCGTGGTGAGGTCAGTGCGATTTGATCAGGTTGTTCAGGGTCTTCTGCCGCGGTTTCGGCCAGCACGATAAAATCATTCCCTTCGGAGGTCAGCCCTTTATAGGTTACCCCTTCCAGCACCAAGGCTCCGCTTTCTTCTTTGATGGTGGATTCCACCTGAATTTTAATTTCTTCTTCTTCGGTCAAGCTGATGAAAGACAGGCCCACCCCCGCCAGCACCAACAGGCCGATCAAGATCAGATAGCGCAGGTAATTGCGCTGGCGATCGGATTGCAACAAATCGCGGGTGTCATCTGAAATCGCCTGAGGGCGCGGGGCAAAAGAATAGGTCTTGCCTTGGCGTTCCGTATCTATTGGCGGCGGGGTGGTCATGATCGTGCCAATCGTAACGGTTAATGTGAGAAAATATCAGTATTCTCAAACCCTGTCAGATCCATATCCGCGCGGGTTTTGAGGAAAGTAAAACAAGCTTGGGCAAAATCCATGCGGTTTTCGCGGACAAGCCGTTCATCAAGGGCGGATTTCAACCCATGCAAATACAGCACATCAGATGCCGCGTATTTTAACTGTTCTGGCGTTAATTCCGCCGCCCCCCAATCCGATGATTGCTGCTGTTTTGACAGCTCAATGGATAAAATCTCGCGAACCAGCTCACTCAATCCATGGCGGTCGGTATAGGTGCGGCATAATTTTGAAGCAATTTTGGTGCAATAGACAGGGCCAGCCACGGGACCAATCCCATTGCTGAGCGCGGCGAGGTCAAACCGTGCAAAATGAAAGAGTTTTTCAACCCCTTCATCCGCCAGCAGCGCCGCCAGCCGTGGGGCAGGTTTTTTCGGATGGCCAATCTTAACCAAATGCGCCTGACCATCACCCGAAGACATTTGCACCAAGCACAGACGATCCCGATGGGGGTTAAGCCCCATGGTTTCCGTATCAATCGCTACGCTTTTGCCGAGATCAACATCAGCGGGCAAATCATCATGGTGGAGGTGGATATGATCAAGGGTTTTCGCCATGGTCTCATCTTTCTGTTTTGCTTGAGTATGACTACCACAGGGGGGCGGTGAACGGCAATCAAGAAACAATAAACACAAACAATAAACTAAAGGTGAATTCACCATTGATTTGTTCTATAGTGATGCTTTGCCAAGTCCCGATCGCCTTAATATGACAGATAACGCTACAGGCCACGCCTCTAAACATGACCCTGAAGTTACCGCCGCCGATTTCGCCGCTGTCAAAAGACGGGGCATGATTGACGCGTTGGGCGTGCCCGCGTTTTCAATTTTCGCCAATATGACAGGGTTTTCCGCCATCGCGCGGGCGGCGGGGTTTGACATCAGTCAAGCGATGGTGACATCGGCCCTTGTCTGGGGGATGCCCGGGCAAGTGGCCATGGCTTCGCTTCATATGGCGGGGGCATCCGCCATGGTGATTTTCACCGCCGTTGCTTTGGCCAATATGCGGATGCTGTTGATGGTGGTCTCCGGCATGGATATGACAGGATTGCGCGACCAGCCCATGCCATTCTGGAAAAAAATGGGTTTGATGCAAATGCTTGCCATTACCTCATGGGTGCATATCGGGCAGGTGGAAGACAAATACACAAAACCGCAGTTACTGCGCTATTTCACCGGTTTCGCATCAATGATTTATATCGCGGGAATATTTGGCACAGGTTTTGGTTATTATCTTTCCGATTATGTCAGCGATGATGTGTTGCGGGTGATTTTGGCCATCACGCCGATGTATATCCTGATGATGGTGGTGACCGCCCGCCAAAGCCTTAACCGCTACGCTGGATTATGGGGCGGTGTGCTTTGCCCCCTCAGCTATCCGTTGATCGGTGAATGGGGGATTTTGCTGGGCGGTATTGTTGGCGGCACCATGGTGGTGTTGATCGACCAACGGCAAAAGAATAAAGCCCAAAATAAAGAGGGGGCGCATCATGGGTGATCTCTATCTCTGGCTTTTGGTGATGCTGGCTGTTCTGGGGACATTCTCTTGGCGGTTTTTGGGGGTGGTGATCGGCGATCGCATCCCGAAAGACAGCGTTTGGTCGGTTTGGATTAACGCCGTCGCCTATGCCATGGTGTCGGGGGTGATGGTTTTGCTTGTGGTCTTTCCTTCAGGGCTTGTGGCCGATATTGGCTTGGGCTGGCGGATTGCGGCCTTGGCGGTGGCGGTGGTCATCATGCTGTTAAAAGGCAATATGCCGCTCGCCATCAGCGGGGCGGTGGTGGTTTTCCTGATCCGTGAAATCGGTTTGATTTAAAGAGTTTCCTCGCCATCCCTCGGCTTCAGAATGGGCTTATTTTCAGCCAAGCCTTGTTTTTAAGGAAACCGCCTTATATCATAAGAGGTGAATAATACGGAATTTGAATATGAATACCCAAATCGTGTCCCATGACGTTAATCTAAGCGCACAAGTTTTAATTGAAAATTTGGGTTTAAAGCCTCATCCCGAAGGCGGCTGGTACGCCGAAACATTCAACACCAGCGAAGGTGAAAATCGGGGAACTCTTTCGGTTATTTATTACCTGCTTGAAAAAGGCCAAGCCGCCCATTGGCATCGTGTTCGTGACGCCGATGAAGTGTGGTTGTGGCACGCGGGCGCGCCGCTCACCCTCTACACCAAGCCTGATGATGGGGTGGTTACAAAATCGGTCTTGGGGCTTGATGCCGCCGCCGGTCAACGCCCTCAAGTGATTATTGAAAAAGGCCAATGGCAATCGGCCAGCGCCATCGAAGGTTGGTCATTGGTCTCATGTGTTGTGGCGCCTGCGTTTGTTTTCGATAAAATGGATTTCGCCCCCCGCGGTTTTGAACCTGGTTTCGGCATTTAATTCCCACCCCGAAAAATTAAATACAATTTAATTTTACATCCCCAATTCATTTTCAACTTGATTCATCTTGAAAATGCGAATAGTTCTTATTTTCACAAAATAGCCATGCCATATCACTGTCAGGATGATCTGAAAAAGGTAAGGATGAAAAGATGAATTATTCTTGGATCAAGGCTCAATTTTCAAATCCCTTTAAATCGTTGGCCAGCTTTGTTTGCAAACTTATGGTCATCAAAGGGTTGGTGCTGTCTGTTGTGGCCGTGTCCGCCGCCTCCGCCCAAGAATTGAACATTTATTCCTACCGCCAGCCCAATTTGCTGATGCCATTTTTGGACGCGTATCAGGCCAAAACAGGGGTTTCGTTTAATGTTGTTCACGCCCCCAAAGGGTTGGTGCAACGCCTGAAATCAGAAGGGGCAGGGTCTCCCGCGGATGTGGTCTTGACGGTTGATGCTTCGCGGATTGCTGAACTGGCGGCATCTGATTTATTGGCACCGCTGAACTCTGCTGTCATTGAAGGCAAAGTGCCGTCCCATCTTCGGGCGAATAATGGCACATGGACCGCTTTATCAACCCGCGCCCGGGTGATTGTGACGTCAAAATCTCGCGTTGCCAAAGATGCCATAAGCCGCATCGAAGACCTTGCCAAACCCGAATGGCAAGGGCGTTTGTGCAGCCGTAAGGGAAGCCATGTCTATAACCGGGCGTTGCTGGCTTCCTTAGTGGTGCATCATGGCGAAGCCGCCGCTGAAGAATGGGCCAAAGGCTATGTCGCTAATCTGGCGCGCCGCCCGCAAGGCAATGACCGCGCCCAAGCCAAAGCCATCCACGCTGGCGAATGTGATATTGCCCTGATGAACACCTATTATTTCGGCAAAATGGCGAATAATGAAAAGAACCCCGAACAAAAAGAATGGGCCAATGGCCTCAGGATTACATTCTTCAATCAAGATGATCGTGGCCAGCATATCAACATCACCGGCGGCGGCATTGTCAAAACCTCCAAGCGGCAGGATGAAGCCCGCGCGTTTTTGGAATGGTTGGTGAGCGACGAAGCCCAAGCGATTTATGCCAAGATCAATTATGAATATCCCGTGGATTCCACCCAAGCGCCTTCGCCTTCGGTGGCGGCATGGGGGGCGTTTAAAACCGATACGCTATCTATTGAAAAAATATCAGCGGCCACCCCCATCGCCCAGATGATCATTGATCGCACCGGATGGTGATTGATCCGATCAGGGGTCATGATTTCAGGGGGCTTCACTAAAAGGGTAAAATAACCCATATTGAAAGGGCATCAGTTTGATGCCTTTTTATTTGAGGTTGCCCATGCCGCCAGAGCCAATCAACACATCCGTCTCCGCTACGGCATCATGGCAAGATTTTCTCCTGCCTTGGGCGTGTCTTTTGTTTATGGGGGCAACATGGGGGCTGTCGTTTTCATTAGGCAAGATCGCGGTTGAAGAAGGGATTGGCGCCTTTGGTGTCAGCACGGTTCAGTCGTTGTTATCGGGGCTTATTCTGTTGGCCATCACCCTTATTCGCGGGAAGAAATTAAAAGAATTATGGCATTATTGGCGGTTTATTTTGCTGATCGCTCTGTTGGGGGCGGCGGTGCCCAGCGTGATTTTTTATACCGCCGCGCCTTATGTGCAGGCGGGGATTCTGGCGATTACCGTCGCCTTGATCCCGATGATGACTTATGGCGCGTCGATCCCGCTTAAAATTGAAGGGTTTTCATGGCGGCGGTTTTCCGGCCTGTTGTTTGGGGTGGGCGCGATCATGCTGATTGCCTTGCCTGAAAACAGCCTGCCGGACAAAAGCGCTGTGCCGTGGATTTTGCTCGCTTGTATCAGTTCAGTTTGTTACGCCGCTGAAAATATTATTCTGGGGTTTCGGTCGGCGATTAATATTGGGCCTATTCGGCTTTCTATGGGCATGAACCTGTTGGCGGGGGTTATTCTTCTGCCAATTGCCGTTGCCAAAGGCCAGTTTTATGTGCCGCAATTTCCTTTTGGGGTGGCTGAATACGCGCTTTTGGGATTAAGCGTCATTTCGGTTTTTGCCTATACGATGTTTGTCTTTTCTGTCGCAAAATTTGGCGCGGTTTTCGCTTCGCAAACAGGGTATATAGTGACTTTAGCAGGGGTGTTTTGGGGCATGGCGATTTTCGGCGAAGAACATTCGATCTGGGTGTGGATGGCGCTGGCCACCATGATCACGGGCTTGGCTTTGGTCTCGCCTCGGCAATCCACTGAACCATCATCGAACGCGACATGATGGTCTTTTATGGGTGATCAGATGGATAAAACATCAGACCAAGATCAGGGCAACCCGCCATCAAGAAGCCCTCGACCGAAACGAAAAGGCCGAGCGGCCACCCGCGCGCCAAACGCCCCCCAAACAAAAGGGGTGATGGGTGGGCAATACGCCCCTTTAGATGATCACACGATGGCGGCGATTGATGATGCCGCCCAAAAGGTTTTAATCGACATTGGTTTTGCCGATGCCCCGCAAGAGGCGATTGATCTGGTGCTGGAGGGGGGCGGCAGGCTGACGGATCAAGGTCGGCTTTGTATGACCGCGCCTATGATCGCTGAGGCCTTGGCGGATTTGGCGAGACCATTGGTTTTATACGGGCGGGAAGATGGGCTTGAATTGCATCTTGAAGGGGCACGGGTGCACGCTGGCACGGGCGGGGCCGCGCCGCTAATCTTTGATGATCAGCAGAACCACTATCGCCCCACATCATTGCGGGATATTTACGCCGCCGCCCGTCTGGTGGATGGGCTGGACCATATCCATTTCTTTAACCGCCCCATGGTGGCGCGGGATATGCCTGATGATCACAGCCTTGATCTGAACACGGCCTATGCCTCAATTGCTGGGACAAAAAAGCCAATCGCGACCTCCATTGCCCATCCCGACACGGTGGATGATGTGGCCAGAATTCTGGAAATTGTCGCGGGCTCAATGCCAGCGTTTCAGGAAAAACCGTTTCTTTCATTGAATATCAATCATGTCACCCCGCCGTTGCGATTGGCGCCTGATGCGGTGCAGGTCATGATCAAAGCGGCGCGATTGGGGATACCGATCCACGCCAACACCTTTGGCCAAGTGGGGGCATCCAGCCCGGTGGACCCAATGGGGGCTTTGGTGCAAACCGTGGCCGAAACTTTGGGCGGGATGATCATCGCATGGCTGGCCAATCCTTCTGCAAAGGTGATCTTTGGCGCGCGCCCGATGATCACCGATTTAAGAACAGGGGCGATGAGCGGCGGCGGCGGAGAGCAAGCACGGATTATGGCGGCCACCAGCCAAATGGCACGGTATTATGGCTTGCCCAATTCCTCCATCGCCGGGGCAACGGACAGCAAAATCCCAGATGCCCAATCGGGGTTTGAAAAATCCATGTCGGTTTTGCTGGCGGCGCAAGCGGGTTCCAACATGATCACCCAAGCGGCGGGGATGCAGGCGGCGCTCATGGGTTGCGCGTTGGAAAGTTATATTATTGATAATGATATGATCGGCGCGATTTTGCGCACTTTGGATATGCCGTCATCATTGGATACAGCGCCTGTCTTGGATGCGCTTCGTGATGTGGTTGAAGGCGATGGTCATTTTCTTGGCCATGCGGATACATTAGACCGGATGCAATCTGATTATCTCTACCCGAACCTTGCTGACCGTGACAGTATCGAACAATGGCAAGATCACGGCATGACCAGCATTTTGGATCGGGCGCGGGCGGATCTCAACAAGCGGTTTGATGGTCGGCGTGATGGCGATGGCTTGATTTTAATTGATGATGATAAAGATGCCGCCATCAGGGCTGAATTTGACATCAGGCTTGATCGGTAAGCCTGTTGAATAACCCTGTTCCGTAAGCTTGCTATAGGGTAGCCAAAACCGCGGTTTTCAGAATTCAGTTGCCTTTCGGGGGCGAATAACCCATAACAGCACCAATTCGGCAAGATATAAGCAGTGCCGTATATTCGGGACGCCCGAATGATTAATCCCAGAAAGTTTTTAAATTGACGTCTTTTTCTGATCTCGGCCTTGCCGCTGAAATTAACCGTGCTATCCGCGATAGTGGTTACACCCAACCCACCCTCATCCAACAACATATGATCCCGCTCATTAAAGAGGGCAAGGATGTGATTGGCCTGTCGCAAACAGGCACGGGGAAAACCGCGGCCTTTGTTTTGCCGTTTATGGATAAGCTGGCGACCAGCAAAAAGCGGGCGCGGCGGGGCAGTTGTTCGGTCTTGGTGTTATCACCAACACGGGAGTTGACCAATCAGATCGCCGAAACGGTTCGCCGCTATGGCAAATACGTGAATTACACTCAAGCGATTATTGTCGGCGGGGTCAGTTATCCGCCGCAAATCAAAGCGCTGCGCCGTGGTGCTGATATTGTGATCGCGACCCCGGGGCGGGCGCTTGACCATATTGAATCCGGTGAATTGTCTTTGGATGAAGCCACCACCATCATTCTGGATGAAGCCGATCAGATGCTGGATTTCGGGTTTATGCCTGTGGTCAAAAAGATCATTGATCGCCTGCCGCCGGAACGTCAGTCTGTTCTGCTGTCGGCGACCATGCCGAAAGGCATCAAAAAACTGGCCGAAGACCTGATGACCAATCCTGATCTGGTGGAAGCGACGCCGGAATCAAAGCCGGTGGAACGTGTCACCCAAGAGGTGATTTATGTCGAACGCCAGCGCAAAAACATGGCTTTGCTGGAGATTGTTTCGCGCAAAGAGGTGGATCGCGCCATTGTCTTTACCCGCACTAAATTTGGCGCGGATCGGGTGCAAACCTTCCTTAATAATTACGGTATTCTTGCCGTTGCCCTCCATGGCAATAAAAGCCAAGGCCAGCGGCAACGGGCTTTAGGGCAATTCCGCCGCGGTGATGTCAGCGTGCTGGTGGCGACTGATATTGCGGGGCGCGGGATTGATATTGATGATGTCTCCCATGTCATTAATGTCGATTTGCCGAATATCCCTGAAAGCTATGTCCACCGCATTGGCCGTACCGCAAGGGCGGGTCGAGAAGGCGTGGCGATTTCCTTCTGTTCAAAAGCCGAAAAAGCCTATTTGCGGGATATTGAAAAATTAATCGGCATGGATTTGCCAAAACGCCAAGACCAACCCGGGGCGGTGCCGATCAAACAGTCGGACGCAACACCGGTGAACCCTGATGATCTTGATGA
>CALFYS010000047.1 GCA_937952245.1 uncultured Alphaproteobacteria bacterium
CCGTGATTGACGAAAATATCTTCAATAATGGCCAGCGTTTTGGCGATTTTTTCTTCTGCGGTTTGGGGAGCGGTTGTCATCTTGTCACCTCCTAATTATGCGCTCTAATTACGCGCCCTAATTTCTCATGGAAGACAGGGTTGAGATCAGCCCATCTTTATCAGGATAACAGCCTTGCAACCACCGATTGCCCGCGCCGGTATAGCCTTTGCGGGCGTGCAACACCCTTGTGTTATCGACAATAAAACATTGCCCCGGTTCAAGTTTAAAACTGACCTGCATTTCAGGGTCATCAATCAATTCCCCCAACCGGCGATAGGCTTTGTAATACGCCGCCATGTCATCAAAGGGAATATCGGTAAAGGCCGAGGACGAACGGTTGTTAAACCGGATGCAAATCACCTCACCATCGGGGGTGGTTTCAATCATCGGGCGGCGCGATTGCAAGGCCACGCCAGACGAGCCGTGATAACCAAACCGCGCGCAATACTGGCTCAACAGCCGCACGGCCTCCGGGTCTTCTTCCATCAGCCGCTGGATACAGGCAAAGCCATCCACCACGATGCTATCGCCGCCTTCCGCCGCGTTCTCAAGGCAATAGAGAATCTGCATGGTCGGCACCGGATCACGGTAAGGATTATCGGTATGCGCTTGCAGCCCCAATCCGGTATAGGCCAGATTAACAGGGTTGACCTCCGTCCGGACTTCAAACCATTTGCCGTAATTCGTCTCCCGCACATAGCCGAATGTTTCCGCCACATTCAGCAACGCCCCGCTTTCCGTGGGGCCGTTGTTTAATTTCGCGAAACCATAGCGATAGAGCCCCTCCAGCCAATCGCGTTTCGCGGCGTTATTTTCCATCACATCATCATGGTCCGCTTCCGGCATATCGGCCTCCGCCCCCCATAAGCAGAAGGCGGGGTTAAACCACAGGCCGTGCTGATCATCCCCGCGATCATAGGCATGGGCCATCAGCCATGACGGATCAAACCCCACCACCAGATCACGATCATTAAAGGTGATCTTGACCTGTTCATCTTCAAGCGTAACCCCCGTGATGGCGATGTCTTCAGGGATGTCGTGAAGGGTGATCAACCGCTGGCCATTTTGGGCTGATTTTGTCGCCGGATCAGGGGCGTTATCCCTGAGCCATACGGCATGAAACCTGACCGCCGCGCGATTGCCATCCGCGGGGGTTAATGTCACCACCTGACCGGTTGGGTCCACTTCCGATTGCGCAAAAACCATCACGACCTCCTTATTTAATTGTTGGGCGTATTTTGAATTTCGTCTTCGATAATATCAGCGATCACATCACAATCATGGGCATCAAAAGTCAGGGGGACGCGCATATCAATGGTGTTGGACAGCACCTTGAGCGTCTTCGGCAAATGCGGCATATCCTTGATATAGACCCATGAATCATAGCGGCTGGTAAAGGCTTTCGGTTCATCTTCGCCAAACCATTTCAACTCAACCCCGCGCTTGGCGCATCGTGCAAGAAAATCAGGGATCGCCTCCCTGCTCAAGGCATCAGCACGGAATTGAATCGATGAGCCAACATAGGCTTCATGCTGTTTGCGGGCGGGAATAC
>CALFYS010000048.1 GCA_937952245.1 uncultured Alphaproteobacteria bacterium
TGCGCCTCACTCTGCCGATGGCGCGTTGCCAAAGAACAATTGCTGGCCATCAATACGGTAGGATGAAATGGCCGCTTGCCCTTGGGGTGAGACCAGCCAATCGGCAAAACCTTGGGCGTGTTCGATTTGCACAAGCGGGCAACGGGCGGGGTTCACCACGATCACCCCATATTGATTAAACAGATGCGGGTCATTTTCATAGAGAATAGCATGGTCTTCACGATTGCCGAAAGCCAGCCATGTTGACCGATCAGCGATCAGATAGCCGTTTAATTGCACCGCGATATTCAGCGTGCCGCCCATGCCTTGCCCTGTTTCTAAATACCATTGCCCTGAAAACGCGCTGGGGTCTATCCCTGCCTTTTGCCAAAGCCGCCGCTCCGCCTTATGGGTGCCGCTGTCATCACCACGTGAAATAAACCGTGCTTCTGATAAAGAGATTTTCTGAAACGCATCAGCAATGCTTGCCGCGCCTTTAATTTGGGCAGGGTCTTGTTTGGGGCCAATCAAAACAAAGTCATTATACATGACATCCTTGCGCTTCAGGCCAAACCCTTCGGCCACAAATCGCTCTTCATCCGCTTTCGAATGCACCAGCAACACATCACCATCACAGTTTTTGGCATTTTTGATCGCTTGGCCCGTGCCGACCGCCACCACCCGAACCTGCTGGCCAGTTTGGTCTTCATAAATTGGCAGGATATGGCCATAAAGCCCTGAGTTTTGGGTTGAGGTCGTTGATTGCAGGATGATTGGCTTGGCCTGTGCCGAAAGGGTAAATCCCGCCAGCATCAAAGGCAGCAAAACCATAAGCCTAAGGCTATGCTTAAAGCTAGACCATGACTGAAGGCCGATTGTGTTCAACAAATATTGGGGGCGGCGGTGCATTTCTGATCCTTTAACGCGTCTCATCCAGCAGCGATTGAAATTGATCGCGCAGAATGTTTTTCTGAACCTTGCCCATGCTGTTGCGGGGCAATTCATCCACCACAACCAAACGGCGGGGATGTTTAAACCGTGCCAATGATGCCCCAACCTTTTCCAGCATCGCCTCCAAATCAACCTGATGGCCAGTTTCCAATGTAATGACGCCAATGACGCTTTCGCCAAAATCAGCATGGGGGATACCGATCACCGCGCTTTCTTTAACGCCATTTTGTTCATCAAGGATCAATTCAATTTCTTTCGGGTAGATGTTAAACCCGCCCGCGATGATCAAATCTTTGTTGCGGCCGACAATGCTGATATAGCCATCATCGTCAATAACCCCCAAATCGCCCGTGATAAAGAACCCGTCATCACGGAATTCTTCTTGGGTTTTCTCTGGCATATTCCAATAGCCTGAAAAGACATTAGGGCCTTTCACCTCAATCATGCCAATCTCACCCCTTGGCAAGGGTTTGTTGGTATCAGGGTCAGTGATGCGAATATCAACGCCATCCAACGGAAAGCCGACCGTACCCGCCCGGCGATCACCATCATAGGGGTTGGATGTGTTCATATTGGTTTCGGTCATGCCATAGCGTTCCAGAATCTTATGACCGGTGCGGTCTTCAAATTGAACATGGGTTTCAGCCAATAAAGGCGCTGAACCTGAAATAAAGAGGCGCATATTGCGGGTTAATTCAGGCGTTAACCGTGGGTCATCCAAAAGGCGGGTGTAAAACGTCGGCACGCCCATCATCGAAGTGGCATGGGGCAGGGCGGCGATAATCTGATCAAGATCAAACTTGGGCATAAAGCTCATGCGGCATCCTGTTAAAAAGCAGATATTGCTGGCGACAAAAAGCCCATGGGTATGGAAAATCGGCAGGGCGTGGATCAGGTGATCATCTTTGGTGAATTGCCAAGTTTTGACCAATGTTTCAGCATTGGATAACAGGTTATCTTGGCTCAGCATCGCGCCTTTTGATCGGCCGGTGGTGCCGGAAGTGTAAAGCAATGCCGCCAGATCATCAGGGGCGCGATCAACAGGGGTGAATTGAGTGGATTGCTGCATAGCGGCA
The DNA here is from genome assembly GCA_937952245.1 of uncultured Alphaproteobacteria bacterium. Taxonomy (GTDB): domain Bacteria; phylum Pseudomonadota; class Alphaproteobacteria; order Puniceispirillales; family UBA1172; genus JAGWAQ01. The sequence continues at coordinate 2,007 of CALFYS010000048.1, forward strand.
TCGGTGAGGCGGCCTTGCCCCTTGGCATCCAGCGTCATGACTTGAGCGTTTTGTTGGGAGGCGATTGGCGTTAATTCATCTTCCATGGATGGGTCGCACACAACCATTGCCGCCCCGCTGTCTTCGATGAAATACGCCAATTCGGCGACTGTATAGGCGGTGTTCAATGGCAAGAAAACAACACCGCTTTGGATGGAGGCGGCGTAAAGAGCTAAGGCTTGCGGGGATTTTGCCGCTTGCACCGCCAGCCGATCCCCCGGCTTTAGACCCGCGTCTTTTAACGCGTTGGCCATTTGGCTGGCCATGTCCAAAAACGCCCCATGGGTTAGCGTCATGCCATCAGGGGTGGTCATCAAAACACTATCTTGACCCAGATGAGGGGCTAGGAGGCGGTCATAAAGAAGATTTGTCATGTCACAATAACCATTCAAATAGTCATGATAAGAAGATGTTAAGCCGATGGCGGGTCAAATTTTTCAGCCCATTTCGCAAGGTCAGGCGCGGATGTGATGATTTGGTCTTCAGCAAATTTATCCTGATTGCTTTCAACCGAGGGCAAATCATAGAGATAATTGACCATCATCCCCCCTGATTGCGCCATCCCTTTTTCCGATAAATCCGCATCACCATTAAGGGCGTGGATCAGCGCGCCATTTCCCAAATGAAACCGCGACACCGGATCATAAGGCCATCCATGGCGGTTTTTGGCATGAAGCAAATAATGGGCGGTTAGGGCTTTCAACTGATCAGGGTTTTGCTGTGCCAGATCAATCCCCATGGATTGACACCACCCTGCTAATTTCGGGATAGGCGATAGCGTGACAAATGTTTTCAGCTCTGGCCATTCAAGGGTCAGATCCGCCACCACTTGCTTGATCAGAGAATTGCCAAAGGAAATCCCCGCCAGCCCCGCTTGGCAATTGGAAATCGAATAAAACACAGCGGTATCCGCCGCGTCTCCGGAAATAACCTCACGGTTTTCGGCCAAAATAACTTGAATGGAATTGGCGATGCCCTGGGTTAGGGCGACTTCCACAAAGATCAAAGGTTCATCAGGCATAGAAGGATGAAAGAAAGCAAAACAGCGGCGGTCTTCAGGTTCCATACGGCGGCGCAAATCATCCCAACTGTCAATCGCGTGAACCGCTTCATAGGCGATGATTTTTTCCAATATATGCGCCGGGCTTTGCCAACTGATCCGTTTCAGCACCAAAAACCCGCGGTTAAACCACGACACGAACAAATGTTTCAGATCAAGATCAAGCGCTTCTAAGCGAGGGTTGCCGCGCCCTAACCGCAAGAGATCAGCCCGCATCCGCACCAGAAAAGCGGTTGCGCCGGGGGCGTGATTAAGCCGCCGGAACAATTCTTGCCGCTGGGGTTCCGCCGCTTGCATAAAGGCTTGATACGTCTCTTTATTGGGGTTTTGGTGATACTGTTTCAGGCAGGTTTCAACCTCATCAGGGTTGATGTTCATGTTTTCGGCAAGATGTTCAAAAAGCGCTAATTTCGCCGTGTCATCAAGGCCATCATATTCTGATAAGATCGACCGGCTGAGGGCAAGGCCAGAGGTTTCACCATTGGTATTCACCAAGGCTTCCATCATGGCATCAATCGGCTGGCCTCTCTTTGACGATAGGCCAAAAGACAGATTCCCTCGATCAAAAATAGTCGATAATAAATCGCCTAGAAAACTCATGTCGCCTCACTTTTGTTCATGATTTTATCATAGCGTTATAATCATAAGTTTCGATAGTATTTTTTATGGCCTCGTTGATTTCTTGCGTTGCCATTGACCCAAAATATTTCATAATACCTGTGAGGGATGAAAAGAGTGTATTTCCATGGCCGGATCAGCGTTTAATCTTCTGAGTGATGATCAAGAGATTGATCAAATCTTGAACACCGTCAACACCATCGCGGTTGTTGGCGCCAGCCCCAATCCCGATCGGGTGAGCCATCAGATTATGATGTTGTTATCGGAAAAAGGATATGACGTGATCGCCATTAATCCCCGACCCGGGCTTGAGGAAATTGAAGGGATTAAAGTTTATCCTGATTTGCGTTCTGTCGACCGACCTGTGGATATGGTGGATGTGTTCAGAAGGCCGGAACATTTGATGGAAGTGGCGAAAGACGCCATCGCCATCAACGCCAAAGTGTTATGGGGGCAATTGGGCGTTGTGAACCAAGAGGCGGCAGAATTGGCATCAGAGGCGGGGTTGAAAGTGGTGATGGATAAATGCCCTAAAATTGAATTTGACCGTATGTGGCTTCATCATAAACCTAAACCCTGAGCCAGCACAAAGGCGGAACCATGAACACGGATTTAAAATCAAAATTGCAACAATCCCTTGGCACGGATAAAGCCCCTTTGTCCTTGCCGCCTGAAACTTACCGTGATGATCAACTGGTCAAAGATGAAATCGCCCAGATTTTCCGCCGCCAATGGATCGGTTTAGGGCGGGCTGATCTTGTCAAAAACCCCGGCGATTATATTTGCCTAGACCATGCCCAGCAGTCGATCATTCTCCTGCGCGATAAAACAGGGGCGTTGCAAGCCTATGCCAATTCTTGCCGTCATCGCGGCGCGCGTTTATTGAATGGCAGCGGGCATATCACCGGCATCCGATGTCCGTTTCATTCATGGGCGTATAAGCTTTCAGGCGAATTGGCTGGCGCGCCCCGAATGGGAGATGCGGGCATGGATGATC
>CALFYS010000049.1 GCA_937952245.1 uncultured Alphaproteobacteria bacterium
ATCCTGTTATTTAGGCCTTGAGCTGGCCGTTCACAAAGGCTTCAAGCCGTTCCCAGATCAAATCGCGGGTGGCGGGCAATTCCTGCATCAATTCATGGCGGGCTTCGGGATAAATATGGATAATGCCGCGCGGCAATTCAGGCAAATAGCGGGCTGAGGCTTCGGCATCCACCACACGTTCATCCCCCGCCAAATGCGCCTCAACAGGCAGATTAATCTGACGTAAGATTTTGGGATTGGCGGTATAGGCCAAACACGATTGATACGCCGCCCGCACCCAACCAAAACTTGGCCCCGTGACTTTTAAATCAGGGTTGCGGGTAAACCACTCGTATTGAAATTGATAGCCTTCAGGGTCCCGGGTCAGGACATTATTGGGGTGAAATTCTCGGCTTTTCAAATCATCTTGCCGGAAAAACAGCGGCCGTGTTGCCAATCCCAAAGAACATAAGAAATTGACCAGAACACTGACCAATCGCCCCGGTTTCACTGGCGGCATGATCATCGGGGCGATCAGCATCACCCCTTTGATATGGGGATGAGCCTTATTTTCATGAGCATAGCGGAGCGCCAGATGCCCGCCCATGGAATGCCCAAAGATCAATAACGGCAGGTCGTGACGGTCAAAACCGCTGGCCTTCATCACCGCCGATAAAGCGGTAAGATGCTGATGAAACCCATCAGAATGCACCAATTGCGGAAAACCCGGGCTTAACCGAGTGCTTAACCCTTGGCTTGGCCAATCAAGGCAAACCGCCTCCAGCCCCATGGCCGCAAATTTGAGGGCTTGCGCCTCGTGCTTTTCGATAAATTCTGTAAAGCCGGGCAAGACAAGCACCCTGCCCCTGATTTTGCTGCGCCTCTTGTTTTCTGATTGGCCATGGCCAGCATAGGCGGGATAGACGCGATAGCGGATCGTCATCCCCTCGATGCTGATATATTGGTCAGGGGCCGTCATATGCGCCTCTTAAGCCGCCCAGCATAATCGGGGTGATTACACGTTGAGCAGCAGATATTCACGTTCCCAAGGGCTGATCACCTGAAGATAGGCTTCCCCTTCGGCTCTTTTAATTTCGCTGAAGACACGAACAAAATTTTCACCCAACACATCTTGCAAGATCGTCTCTTTTTCCAATTTATCCAAGGCCGCGTCCAAATTGCGCGGGATCGTGGTTAAATCTTCGGCGGATTTCGTATGTTCACGTCTGGCTTTGGTTTCTTGGGTCAGCCCCAGATAAACCGCGGCTAAAGTGGCGGCAATCGCCAGATACGGATTGGCATCCGCCCCGGGCAAACGGTTTTCAATCCGCCTGTTTTGCGGGGTTGACCGCGGCACGCGCAAGCCCACCGTCCGGTTATCCACCCCCCAAGCCAAATTGGTGGGGGAATCTTCACCCGCCAGCAAACGGCGATAAGAATTTACATAAGGCGCCATTAACGGCATGGCGGCAGAAAGATAACGCTGCATCCCGCCAATGGCATGGTTAAAGCGTTCAGAAGGCTCACCATCAGGGTCACTGAAGATATTCTCACCTGTTTCCGCGTCCATAACAGAGACATGGATATGCATGGCGCTCCCCGGCTGGCTTTGCATCGGCTTGGCCATAAAAGTGGCGTGGACATCATGGTCAAGAGCCGCCTGCCGAACCGTTCTTTTGAACAAAAACGTCTGATCGGCGAGATCAAGCACATCGCCATGGTTGAAGTTAATTTCCATCTGGGCGGCGCCCGCCTCATGGCTCAAGGTATCAACATCAAGATTTTGCGCATCGCAATAGTCGTAAATATCTTCAAATAAAGGGTCAAACTCATTCACCGCGTCAATGCCATAGGCTTGCGGTGCCATTTCAGCCCGTCCCGATTTGCCAATCGGCGGCGATAGTGGCGTGTTGGATTCTGATTCCTTGCGCACCAAGAAAAACTCCAATTCAGGGGCAATCACTGGACGCAGGCCAATTTCAGCAAATTTAGCAATAACGTTTTTCAAAACCTGCCTTGGGGCAACATCAACCACCGTACCGTCATGATAAATCACATCATGGATCACTTGGGCGGTCGGCTCACGATACCATGGCACCAGCCTTAAACCGCTGTAATCCGGCACCAGCACCACATCGGAGTTAATATCCGGCAGCACTTCGCTGTCGATATAATTGCCTGTTACCATCTGCCCAAAAATATATTCCGGCAAGCGCAGGCTTTGTTCTTTGATGGCGGATTTAAACTTTTTAAAAGGAACGATTTTACCGCGGGGAATTCCCGCCATATCGCTCACCAAACATTCAACTTCGGTGATGGAATGGTCTTCCATCCAACGTGTTAATTCATCATCCATAAGACACCTAAATTCAATTCGCCGGCAACTATTCTGGCAAGATCAGGCCAAATCCTTTTCATCCTGATCAGACGCCTGCCGCATCCACATGGTATAATACATCCCATTTAATGCAAGCAGCTCTTGATGGGTGCCGCTTTCTTCGACTTGGCCTTTGTTCAACACAAAGATTTTATCGCAATTCACCACTGTTGACAGGCGATGGGCGATAATCAAGGTGGTGCGCCCGGCGCTGATCGTCTCAAGCGAATGCTGGATTTCCTTTTCGGTGCGGCTATCAAGGGCTGAGGTGGCTTCATCAAACAAAAAGATGGACGGGTTCTTGATGATCGCCCGGGCGATGGCAACCCGCTGCTTTTCACCGCCAGATAGTTTTAAGCCTCGCTCACCGACTTTTGTGTCATAACCATCAGGCAGAGAGGCGATAAAGTCATGCAGAGACGCCAATTTAGACGCTTCGCGAATATCGTTCAAACTGGCATCAGGTTTACCATAGGCGATGTTTTCAGCAATCGTGGTGTTAAACAACACGGTATCTTGCGGGACAACGGCAATTTCTCGCCGTAAGCCTGACTGCTGAACCTTGTTGATCGGCTGGCCATCAATACGGATTTCACCTTCTTCGGGGTCATAAAACCGGAACAGCAATTTTGAAATCGTGGATTTCCCTGCCCCGCTTGGCCCCACAATGGCAACACGTTCACCCGCCGCCACCGTCAGGTTCAGCCCTTTCAAAACCCCGCGCGGGCCATAAGAGAACACGACATTTTCAAAATCAATCTGCCCATGGTCAATTTTGATCGGCGGGGCTTGGTCTTGGTCAGTAATATCGGGGGCTTCTTCTAAAAGTGAGAACATCCGTTCCATATCGGTCAATGATTGGCGGATTTCACGGTAGATATACCCCAGAAAATTCAACGGCAAATAGAGCTGAATCAAATAGGTGTTCACCACCACAAAACTGCCAATGCTGATATTGCCATTATGAATGTCATGCCCCGCCATCCCCATCACCAAGGCAAGACCGGTTGAGATGATCAACCCTTGGCCAATATTGACCGCGGAAAGCGATGTGCGGGATTGCACCGCGGCTTTTTCATAACGTGATAAGGCTTCAGAATATCGTTTAGCTTCAATGTCTTCAGCACTGAAATATTTGACAGTTTCAAAGTTTAGAAGTGAGTCCACCGCGCGGGTGGCGGCTTTTTCATCGGCTTCGTTCATGCGGCGGCGAAACTTGATCCGCCATTCGGTAACCGACAGGGTGAAGACGGTGTAAATCACCACCGTGGTGAAGGTTACCACCGCGTAATAAAAGCCGAACATGGCCCACATAATGCTGGAGACAAGGATCAATTCAATGATCAAAGGCATGACTTCCAGAAGCGCGAAAGTCAGCAAAAATTCCATGCCTTTGGCGCCACGTTCGATTGCCCGGGTCAAGCCCCCTGTCTGGCGGTCGAGGTGGAATTTCAGGCTTAAGGAATGAAGATGTTTAAACGTCGTGAGCGCCGCCCCATGAACCGCTTTCTGGGCGACACGGACAAAGACAAATTCACTGCCTTCATCAAAGAATTGCTGGCTAATTCTGGCCAGCGCGTACGCGCCCAACAGCCACCACATAACGCTGAGATCAAAACCAGCGTCTTCACCGGCGACATGATCAACCAATTTGCCATAGAAAATCGGCACGACCAATGTTGCGGCACGCGCCAAGGCCACAAAAGCCAAGGCAATGCAAATCCGTGCCGTGACCGAACGATCACCACGGGGAGAAACATATCGAAACAATTCAACAAGGGCAGAACGAATGCCAATTTTAGGCATTGCTGCTTGTTCACTTACAACAGGCTTGGACATAGGGCCTCAATTAGCGCCACATCAGGCGACGGAAAAACTTTCACCGCATCCACAACGCGCGGTTTCATTGGGGTTGTTAAAGACAAAACCAGAAGAAAACTTATCTTCGGACCAATCCATTTCAGACCCGATGATAAACATCACCGCCGCCGGATCCACCAGAACAGTAACGCCTTTATCGCTGATCGCGTCTTCAAATGGCTTTTTGTCATAAGCATATTCAACCTGGTATTTCATGCCCGAACAGCCCGCGGTTTTAATGCTGACACGAATACCGATGACGCCATCGCCGCCTTTTTCAACCAAGGCGCGGACATGGCTTGCGGCATTTTCGGTTAAGGTAATCAATGGTTTCGTTGGATCAAACATCAATACCTCCTTCTACCAGATCATATCGAGGGCCAGTTTGGCATCCTCGCTCATGCGGTCTTTCGTCCAGCCGGGCTCCCAGACCAGATCAACCTCTACCTTACCTGCTTCTGGAATTTGTGCAACGGCTTCGGCAACTTGCCCGGGCATCTCGCCTGCCACCGGACAGCCCGGGGCGGTCAAAGACATGGTGATGTGGATATTGCCATCATCAAAGCGGTTGATGTCATAAATCAGCCCCAGATCATAGATATTCACCGGAATTTCAGGATCATGAACGGTTTTCAGCGCGTCTTCGACCTTTTCCAGATCAACTTGGCTCAGGCCATCCCGCGGCTCTCCTGCGCTGGCGCGATAGCCTTCTGGCGTCGCCTCCGCCCGATGCGGCATGAAATGTTCAAGCCCTAAGGGATGATCGGATGAACCTGTCATGCGAAAATCTTTCTGACCGTGGCCAAGGCATCAACCAAGGCGTCAATATCAGCCCTTGTGGTATAGACCCCAACACTGGCACGGGCGGTGGATGGCAAATCAAGGAAATCCATCAAAGGCTGGGCGCAATGATGCCCCGCACGGATCGCCACGCCTTTGCGATCAACAATCGTGGAAATATCATGGGGATGGGCGCAATCCATGGTGAAAGACACCACCCCTGATTTCCCCGGGGCTGTCCCCACCAGCGTTAAACCTTCGACAGACGCGAGCTGTTGATGGGCATAGGCCAATAAATCCTGTTCATGATCACGGATGGCATCCATACCAATGGATTGCACATAATCAATCGCCGCGCCCAAACCGATACATTCCGCAATCGGCGGCGTGCCAGCTTCAAAGCGTTGCGGCGGTTCGGCATAGGTTGATCGTTCAATGGTGACGCGGTCAATCATATCCCCGCCGCCCAAAAACGGCGGCATATCTTGGAGAATATCCATCCGCCCCCACATCACCCCAATGCCGCTGGGGCCATAGAGTTTATGGCCGGAGAAGACATAGAAATCGCAGCCAATCTCTTGGACATCCACGGGCATATGAACAACCCCTTGGCAGCCATCCAACACAAAGATCGCGCCCGCATCATGGGCGGCTTTTGCCAGTTCTTTGACCGGAAACACCGTCCCCAATACATTTGAGACATGGGGCATGGCGATAATCTTGGTTTTATCGGTGATCAAATCGGTGATCGCCTTCAGGCTGACACTGCCATCAGGATTGACCGGGGCGGCTTTCACCACCGCGCCTTTTTCTTCGGCGATCATCTGCCATGGCACGATATTGGCGTGGTGATCGGCAACGGAGATTAAAATCTCATCCCCTTGTTTTAAATTGGCACCACCCCATGAACGCGCGATTAGGTTCAATGCCATGGTCGCGCCAGAGGTAAAGACAACCTCATCACCCGAAGGCGCGTTAATCAGGCGGGCGACCTTACCGCGGGTGGCTTCATAGGCATCGGTGGATTCTTCACTCAGCATATGCAGGCCGCGATGCACATTCGAATAGCTATGGCTATAGGCCGCCATCACAGCATCCAGCACCACTTGCGGTTTTTGCGACGATGCCGCGCTATCCAGATAGGTCAGCGGCTTGTCATGCACCTGCCGCTTTAAAATCGGGAAATCATCACGGATCGTGGCAATATCTCTCTTGGCAACAGGATTGCTGCCATTATTGTCGGCAAGATTATTGCTCGCATCTCCAGCTTTTAATGGCGTGGAATGGCTCATGCTTTATCCCCTAACGCCTTCAGCCAAGCCGCCACTGATGCTTCAACCGGAGCTTTCAGCATTTCGTTATCAACATCATCCAACACATCCGCCAAAAACGCTTCAATCAGCATCTGGCGGGCATCGGTTTTGCTGATCCCACGGCTCATCAAATAGAACAGGTGATTGTCATCAATCTCACCAACGGTGGCGCCATGGGAACAGGCGACATCATCGGCGTAGATTTCCAGTTCAGGCTTGGCATCAGCCTCACATTTGCGGGACAACAGCAGCGTCCGGCTCATCTGATTGCCATCTGTTTTCTGGGCATCACGGGCAACGATCACCTTGCCTTGGAAAATTCCTTTGGCTTGATCATCCAAGACCCCACGAACAATCTGGCGTGATGTGCAATTCGGCATTTGGTGATCGACCAAACTGGTGACATCCATGACTTGCTTGGCGTTGGCCAGATAAAGCGTGGTCATGGTCAGATCAACATCTTCGCCCTTAAGGGCAATGCGGTTTTCAGCCCGAGACAAAGCACTGCCCGTTTGAACAGAAAGCGCGTTATATTGCCCTTTTTCAGCAATATCCATGGCCATCACCGCCAAATGATTGCGGTTTTCATCTTCTGATTGAACGCGGCCATGGTTAAACCGTGCCGATTTCCCAAGGGTGATCGACAAGACCGGCGCGGACAGCCCATCGCCCGTGCCATGATGATGTTCGATGACCGTGCAAGACGCCTCATCGGCAATATCCATCACCAGCACCGCGTGGCTGGATGTATCCGCGCCATCATTGCGAAACACGACATGAAGCGGACTTTCAACATCACCAGAAACACGGAGGCCAAGCCCTGCCGTCATCATGCCTACGGAAAGATTGGCAATCGCGTGACCGCTCAGACGCTCATCATCAAGCCGTGCGGCCAATGCCGCGTCTTCTGAAAGGGGGACCACCGTCATCCCTTGTGGCAAATCGCTTGAAAGATGGGCTTGGAAGACACCGTTATAGAACACCAGCCGCGCGCCATCAGGCAGATCATCCGCCGCCGCCAAATTGGCATCGGGCATGGCCACAAAAGACCGATCACGAAGCGCGTTCAGATTGGTGAAACGCCATGCTTCCTCTTGCGGCTTTGGAAACCCGCCTTCCAAAAAGCGGGTCGCCGCCCCTTTTGAAACAGGGGATAACTGGCCTTCATCCAACCGTGATTTCAATTGATCATGCAGCATCGATAAACCCTGAATATCCAGTTTTTTCAACTTCTAAGGCTAAATTCTTATCACCTGACTTTAAGATTTTACCCCCCGCCAAAATATGCACATGGTCAGGGACAATATGATCCAGCAGACGCTGATAATGGGTGATGACCAGCATCCCGATATGATCACCACGAAGGGCGTTCACCCCTTCGGATACAATCTTCAGCGCGTCCACATCCAGCCCTGAATCGGTTTCATCCAAAATCGCCATGGACGGCTCCAGCATGGCCATTTGCAAAATCTCATAGCGTTTCTTTTCACCGCCTGAGAAACCCACATTAACAGCACGTTTCAGCATATCGTCTTTGATGCCCAAAGCCCCAGCCTTAGCGCGCACCATTTTGACAAACTCAAGGTTATCAATATCGTCCAAGCCTTCATCACGGCGGCGGGCGTTGACCGCGCCTCTCAGAAAGCTCATGCCGCCAACCCCGGGCAATTCCACCGGATATTGAAAGGCCAAGAACATCCCTGCCCGCGCCCGTTCATCGGCTTCAAGCTCAAGGATTGATTCCCCATCAAGAAGAATATCCCCGCCAGTAACCTCATAGCCATCACGGCCTGACAGCACATAAGATAAGGTTGATTTGCCCGATCCATTCGGCCCCATGATGGCGTGCACCTCACCTTTATTGATGGTCAGGTTGATGCCTTTCAAAATCTCGGTATCACCGATGGAGGCATGAAGGTCTTTAATTTCAAGTAAAGCCATTGTTTTTTCCTTATCCAACACTGCCTTCGAGGGAAATACCGATCAGCTTTTGGGCTTCAACAGCAAATTCCATAGGCAATTCTTTCATCACTTCTTTGCAGAAGCCGTTCACAATCAACGACACAGCGTCTTCTTCTGTCATCCCGCGTTGCAGGCAATAGAACATCTGGTCTTCCGAAATCCTTGAGGTGGTGGCCTCATGCTCAATCCGCGCTGAAGGGTTGCGCGAAACAATATAAGGCACGGTATGGGCGCCGCATTGATCCCCCACCAAGAGACTGTCACATTGGGTGAAGTTCCGCCCTGTTTCAGCCCCGGGCATCATCCGCACCAAGCCACGATAGGTGCTGTCGGATTTGCCCGCGGCAATCCCCTTGGCAATGATGGTTGATTTTGTCCGCGGGCCGATATGGATCATCTTCGTGCCAGTATCAGCCTGCTGGGCGTTATTGGTCACGGCAACGGAATAAAACTCACCAATGGAATCCGCGCCCATCAAGATGCAGGATGGGTATTTCCATGTAATCGCTGAGCCTGTTTCAACTTGAGTCCATGAAATCTTAGAGCGGTCGCCTTTGCAAATCCCGCGCTTGGTGACGAAATTGTAAATCCCGCCCTTGCCGTTTTCATCGCCGGGATACCAGTTCTGCACCGTCGAATATTTAATTTCAGCATCGGTCATGGCCACCAGTTCCACCACCGCGGCGTGCAATTGATTTTCATCACGTTGCGGGGCGGTGCAGCCTTCAAGATAGGACACGTAACTGCCTTCATCGGCAATAATCAGCGTCCGTTCAAACTGCCCTGTGTTCATCTCATTGATGCGGAAATAGGTGGATAATTCCATGGGGCAGCGCACACCTTTGGGAATATAGACAAAAGACCCATCGGTGAAGACCGCCGCGTTCAGCGCTGAGAAGTAATTATCCCCATGCGGTACGACCGAACCAAGGTATTCTTTGATCATTTCCGGATGGTTTTGGATGGCTTCTGAAATCGGACAGAAGATCACCCCCGCTTCGGCCAGCTTTTCACGGAAGGTCGTGGCGACCGATACCGAATCAAAAACAGCGTCAACCGCCACACCGGCCAGCATTTCCTGTTCTTTTAAGGGAATCCCAAGCTTTTCATAAGTTTTCAGCAGCTCCGGATCAACTTCATCAAGGCTTTTCGGGCCATCGGCCTTTTTCGGGGCGGCGTAATAATGAATATCCTGATAATCAATCGGCGGGTAATTCAGCTTTGCCCAATCCGGTTCTTCCATGGTCAGCCAATGGCGATACGCCTTCAGGCGCAATTCCAGCATCCATTCCGGTTCGTTTTTCTTGGCTGAAATCAGACGGATTGTATCTTCGCTCAAGCCTTTAGGGGCTTTATCCACCTCAATATCGGTGACAAAACCATATTTATATTTGCCTGTGGCTTCTTCGACTTGCCTGATGGTTTCCATCGTTGCTGACATCGTGTACCTACCTCGTAAAATCAGACTTCAGTTCAGATTGGGGTGATGCGGATAAAGCATCGTGATTAAAATAATGATCAGGGTTGATCAGATCCGCCAAAGACATGGCGCGCAACGCCTCATCAATGACCGAATTGACCCGTTCCCAATGACCGCTCAAAAAACAGCTTTGCTTGGCGTTGCAAGGCTCCACCGATGTTTCCACACAAGCGGTAAGCGCAATCGGGCCTTCAAGGGCTTCGATAATGGCGGCAACCGAAATATCTTCAGGGGTTTTGTTCAAACAATACCCGCCGTTTTTGCCGCGGGTGGATGACACCAGCCCCGAATGGGTCAGTATTTTCAAAATTTTGGAAATACTGGCGGCGGTCAGCCCTGTTTTATGCGCGATCTCATTCACTGAAAGGCTTTGATTCTGGTCAAAACGATATTGAAAAGCCAGAAGGCTCATCACCACCGCGCCATAATCTGTCATGCGATTCAGTTTGATCATCTTCTGCTCAAAACCTTATGCTCAAAATCTTGTTGCAACCAAGCCTCGCGTCGCCGGTGACGCTGGCCGAAACATTAAATTTGAAAAGTTAATAATTTAAAAAGGACTAAAACAGTCCGTATTCATTATATGGACGTAGTTTAGAATGATTTCAAGTCTTTTCTTTGCACATGAAAATGAGAATTAATCTCAATTTTTCAATTGCTTAATGATGTTGATTAAGGGGGTTTTTTGCAGGTTTATGGAGGAAATTAGCCCAAAAAAAGGAAACCCCTGTTACGAGGTAACAGGGGCAAACCATGCGTAAGGTTTGACTTAATCATGACAGTAAACCTTAGCGATGGAAAATCACATTACCGTGATGGGCATAAGGCTGATCATGGCGGATCAGCGATCAGCTTTTCGAATAAGATGAAAGGATCGGATTAATTGACGCTATCGCGGCGGGGCGGATAACGGCCTTGATTGAAATCATCAAACATATCTTCAAGCTCAGGATGATCAACCGGCCCGGCATCACCATCAGAGACGAGATTCTGTTGGCTGACATAAGCGGTGTAATAGCTTTCGTCATTTTCAGCCAGAAGGTGATAAAACGGCTGTTCACGGGCGGGGCGAATCTCCGCTGGAATCGCCTCATACCATTCTTCGGTGTTTGAAAATTCAGGATCAACGTCAAAAATAACACCACGAAACGAAAAATGACGGTGACGAACAACATCACCAATGTTGAAAACCGCTTCTTTTTTTATTTTTGGATTTTCGGACATGGTCGTCTCTTTCAGATCAGGAGGTATGATTTTAAAATAAGTGCAATTCGATGAAATACAAGTTTATTTCATACAAGTCGAAAAGGCCGCAAAAGCGGCCTTAAACGGAACGCATCATCATGATGCAAGATATAAGCGGCAAGCCAGCTTTAGATGCGGTCTTTAACCTTCAGCACCTGACGACCACGATACATCCCTGTTTTCAGGTCCATCTGGTGCGGACGGTGCAATTCGCCAGTTGTCTTATCTTCGACATAGGCGTCAGCTTTGATCGCGTCATGGGCGCGGCGCATACCCCGCTTTGAAGGGGTGGTTTTTCTCTTTGGAACAGCCATCGCTGAAACTCCGTAAAAATCTAGGTTCTGTTGGTGGAGCCAGACGGGATCGAACCGACGACCTCCTGAATGCAAATCAGGCGCTCTCCCAGCTGAGCTATGGCCCCGAAACAGAAACCACGCGATTGCGCGTGGGTTGGTGGACTTTATTAACCAGCAAGGGCTTGCCGTCAAGCCCTTACTGTTCATTTTGTTAAAAAAACCCAAATTTTAAGGTCACTGGACCCTGAAAATTAGAGTTTAGGGTTCTCACCAAGGGCTTCGATCACCGCTGGATGGACAATTTTGCCATCTTTGACGTTCAAGCCTTCCATCAGATGAGGGTTTTCATCCAGTGCCTTCAAACCTTTATCCGCCAGCGCCAAGGTAAATGGCAAGGTTGCGTTATTAAGCGCGTGGGATGACGTCAGCGGCACAGAGCCGGGCATATTGGCAACACAGTAATGAACGATGCCATCAACATCATAGACAGGGTCTTCATGGGTTGTCGCGCGGGAGGTTTCAAAACAGCCGCCCTGATCAATCGCCACATCACAAAGCACCGCGCCCGGGCGCATCATGCCCAAATGTTCACGCCGCACCAAACGAGGCGCTGCCGCCCCAGGGATCAACACAGCACCAACCACCAGATCAGCCGTCGCCAGCGCGTCTTCAATCGCCTTGCCGGTTGAGAATTTCGTGGTCAGCGTGCCGTTAAAGACATCATCCAGATAACGCAGGCGTGGCACGGAACGGTCAAGAATCGTCACATTAGCGCCAATACCAACAGCCAGTTTTGCCGCGTTTGTGCCAACGACACCGCCGCCGATCACAACAACATTGGCCGGATCAGTCCCCGGCACGCCAGACAGAAGCAAGCCGCGACCGCCACCGGTTTTCTTCAAGAAATACCCGCCTTCGATAATCGAAAGACGACCAGCCACTTCACTCATCGGTGCCAAGAGCGGCAAACCACCATGCGCGTCGGTCACGGTTTCATAAGCAATGGCGGTACAGCCTGATTCCATCAACCCAATGGTCTGGGCAGGATCGGGAGCCAGATGCAAATAGGTGAACAGAATCTGATCAGAACGGAGCATTTTCCATTCCACTTCCTGCGGTTCTTTCACTTTGACGATCATCTCGCTATTGGCGAAAACAGATGCCGCATCAGGAGCGATTTCAGCACCAACAGCACGGTAAGCATCATCGTCTGAACCAATGCCCGCGCCCGCGCCGGATTGCACCAAAACAGAATGGCCACGCGCGGTGAGTTCCTTTACGGAATCAGGCACAAGACCAACACGGAATTCACGATTTTTAATCTCTGTAGGAACGCCAATACGCATCATCATCTCCCTTGACTGTCCTTTGTTAAATCACGGCGCATCTTAGACCAAACCTGTTAGCAGAGGATTGTTATTTGCATGATGAAAGACGGATATTTTTAAATAATATTGAATATTATTTTATTTTATTGATATATTATTCGAATAAATAAAATTATGGGTGATGATCATGCCATTAGACCGCGCTGATAAAGCGATTATCAAATCACTGCAAGAGAATGCCCGCCTGACCAATGTGGAATTGGCGGATCGCGTGGGGCTTTCGCCTTCTGCCTGTTTGCGCAGGGTCAATATGCTGGAAGAATCAGGCACGATTTCAGGTTATTACGCTGAATTAGACCCATCGAAGATCAATTATGAAGTTGTTGTCTTGGTGCAAATCACTTTAACAGGCCAATCGGCGGTGATTTTGCGGGATTTTGAACAAGCGGTGGTGCGAATCCCCAATTTGCTGGCGTGTTTTTTGATGGCGGGGGCGAAAGATTACATTTTGCGCATCGCGGCACAGGATGTCAGCGATTATGGCGAGATTCACAGCAATCATTTGGCCGCCCTGCCCCATGTTCAAAGCATGGAATCAAATTTCGTGTTGCGAACCGTGATGAATCGCGGCCTGCCCGTTGATTTGATTTAAC
>CALFYS010000050.1 GCA_937952245.1 uncultured Alphaproteobacteria bacterium
GACGCGACATCAACCCCCGTCAACACAACTTCGGCAATGCCTTGATTGGCCAATGCTTGCACTTGATTGATGACGGTGGCCATCGGCACAGAACGGTTTTGCCCACGGCCATAAGGAATGATGCAAAAGGTACAGCGGTGATCACAGCCTTGCTGGATTTGCAGAAAGGCCCGTGTATGCCCATCAAAGCCTTCCAGCAAATGAGGCGCGACATCTTCAACCGCCATAATATCGCTGACCACTGATGGCAAATCGCCATCGTTACTGCCCGCCAAGCGATGCCATGTGGATTCTTCAAGCTTGTCATGATTGCCAATCACCGCGTCAACCTCGGCCATATCTTGCCATGATTGCGGGTTGATTTGCGCGGCGCATCCCGTGACCACAATCCGTTTCGATGGGTCTTCACGCCTGATTTTTCTGATCGTCTGGCGGGCTTGTTTTTCCGCTTCCGCTGTCACCGCGCAGGTGTTGATCACCACCGCGTCATCAAGGCCAGAGGCCGCAAGATGACGGGACATGACTTCACTTTCCCAAATATTGAGCCGACAGCCAAAGGTTTTGACGGCGGTATTGTGATCAAGAGTTTTGGTTTTGGTCATGCCTGATCTCAATCAATTGCATCAACGTCTAAGTTGATCATGCCATGGAAAGCGATTTCAGACGGGCCTGTCATGATGACATGACCATTGTCTTGCCAATCAATATCCAGCGTGCCGCCATCCAATTCAACTTTCACCTGACGGCCGGTCAGCCCCGCACGAGCGGCGGCCACCGCGGCGGCGCAAGCCCCTGTTCCGCAAGCAATGGTAATGCCACTGCCGCGTTCCCAAACCCGCATCCGGATATGGTTTTCCGCAATCAGAGAGATAAATTCAATATTCGCCCGATCGGGGAAAACCGGATGATGTTCCAACAACGGGCCAATATGGGCGAGATCAATCGCTTCCGCTTGGTCAACAATATGCACGGCATGGGGATTGCCCATATTAACAGCAATGGCATGAGGCAATCCGTCTTGCCCCAAATCTTTCTGCCCCAAATCCACCGTCATCGTATCCATGGCGCTGGCCAGCGGAATATCATTCCAATCGCATTTTGCAGGCCCCATATCAATTGAGACCAAATCACCATGGCGGCGGGCGTTAATCACCCCGCCTTTTGTTTCCATGCTGATGGTATCCACCCCTGTTTCCGCCATGATCAAATCCGCAACACAGCGGCTGCCATTGCCACAAGCGGCGGCCATACTGCCATCACTGTTCATGATATGCATGGTAATATCAGCAACCGAAGATGGCGCGATGATCAAAATCTGATCACAGCCAATGCCAAAATGACGGTCAGCGATATGACGGGCTTGATCCGGTGTCAGATCAAACCCAGCCGCGGACCCGCCGGGGCGCGCATCAAGCACGACAAAATCATTGCCGATCCCTTGCATTTTGACGAATTCAATTTGCATATCCATATCTTTATCATTGGATCTTTATTATTGGGGCTTAATTATTTGGACTTTTATGCTGGGGTTATCATGGTCACCCATTCCCCAAAGCACGCGTTCCCTTAAGCACATATTCCAAGGATATACGCCGTTTTGCCACTTTTGAAAAGGGCTACATCTCGACAATGACCGGCGCGTGATCAGAAGGCTGCTCCCACCCTCTCGCCTCACGCAATACTGTTGCCGCTTTGACGCGATCTTTGATGGGGCTGGTGACCCAGATGTGATCAAGACGGCGGCCTTTATCGGCGGCATCCCAATCACGGGCGCGATACGACCACCATGAATACAACTGGCCTTCGGGTATCATCTGGCGAACCGCATCCTGCCAGCCGCCCGCCGCCATCACCGCATCAAGCCCTTCGGTTTCCACCGGCGTATGGCTGATGATTTTTAACAATTGCTTGTGATGCCAAACATCATCATGGCGGGGGGCAATGTTTAAATCCCCCACCAAAACAGAAGGCGTGTTGGATTGATCCTGAGACCACGCTTTTAATTCATCCAAGAAATCCAATTTATGGGCAAATTTATCATTCACTTCAGGGTCAGCAACATCACCGCCCGCGGGGATATAGAAATTATGGATATGCGTGCCATCCTCCAGCGTTGCCGCCAAATGCCGGCAATCTTCACGCCCCACCCAATTCAAATGGCGAATATCATGAAGCGGCTGTTTTGATAAAATCGCCATGCCGTTATAGCCTTTTTCCCCGCGAATAGCGCGATGCTGATACCCCGCCGCCTCAATCTCGTCATGGGGGAATTTATCATCCGGGCATTTGGTTTCTTGCAGGCATAAGACATCAGGTTGCTGGTCTTCTAATAGCCGCAAGACCAAAGGTAGTCTTAAACGGACGCTGTTGATATTCCATGTGATGATTTTCATTGTTTTACGTAATCCTGTTCATCTTGCGGTATAATTAAAAATTCCCAATTAAAAACCCCCAACTAGAATCCCCAAGTGTCGCTTAACCGATAGCCTTCGGGCCAAGGGTCATCAGGGTCTAACATATGTTGGTGGCTTCCTGTTATCCACGCTCGCCCTGAAATTTCCGGAATAATAGCAGGTTTGTCACCGATACGAGCAAGACCCGTGATGCGGCCTTGAAATTCAGAATCAATGATAGATCGCGCGTGGAAAATGTCATCCTCCGCCATCTCACCTTTAGCATGAAGCACAGCCATGCGCGCGGAAACAGCCGTGCCGGTTGGCGAACGATCCACCTTGCCCGGTTCAATCGCAACCGCGGAACGGGCATAAAGATGCTGGCCATCACGGGTGATGGCGCCAGCAAAAAGACAGAAGGAAAAATGCGACCAATCCGGATGGTTTGGATGATGAAATGATAACTGCTGGTTGGCCGCTCGGGTAATCTCAACCCCCAGTTCAGCGATGCGGCGGGCATTTTCTGCCACAAGTTCAATCCCCAATGCCGCGGCTTCAACAATCACAAAACTATCCCCACCAAAAGCGGTATCGACCCGCAATTCCCCTATACCTTCAACATGAAGGGCAAGATCAAGCTCATGGGCAAAACTGGGCATATTTTGGATATGGATTCGTTCAGCCTTGCCATTGCGGCAATCGGCTTTCACCTCAATCAGGCCGCCGGGGGCTTCTAGTTTTAGGGTGGTGACCGGTTCGGTCATTTCAACAATGCCCGCGTCCAATAGCACCGTAGCCACACAGATTGAATTCGACCCTGACATGGGCGGCGTATATTCAGGTTCCATGATTAAAAACCCCGCGTCCGCATCAGGATGTTTCGGCGGCACCAACAGATTCACATGGCGGAAGACACCGCCACGCGGTTCGTTCAACATGAAATGGCGCAACCCACCATCTTCTTGCAAAAACTGACGTTGCGCCCATAGCGTATCGCCGGGCGGCGGGGCAACACCGCCAATAATGACATCCCCCACTTCCCCTTCGGCGTGGCATGAGATGGTATGAATAACATGACGGCTGCGCATGGTCTGGTGATCCTAATGACGGTTGCGGTGATGATTTAATGACGCGGCATAATTATAAATGACAGCAAATCCGAAGCGCGTCCAACATGGCGCAATGAATATCCCGACTGCCCGCGACATCACCAACACGGTAAAGGACAAACCCATGATCGCCATCTTTGGATTGATATTGCGGTTGCGGGCGGCCTTCTGCCATGGCGTTCAAGTCAATCACCCCATTGTTCAGCGACTGGTCTTTTAGCGCGTAAAACGCTTCATCATTGGGCAATGTGCCGGCTTCGACAATAATATGGTCATAGGTCTCCACCTCCAATGCGGCGGTGTGCATATTGCGGAATGTCACCGCCACTTGGTTTTGAGATCGTTCGGCTTTAATGACTTCACGGTCACGGGTCATGGTCACGCCACGTTCATAAAACCGCTTCATGAAAGGTGAGATTTCAAGCCGCATGGCCTCCATCCCTATTTGGGCATCTTGGGTGTTCAATGTCACATCAATGCCTTTTTCAGAAAGGAAATCCGCTGTTGCCATGGCAACATTCTTGCCGGTTTGATCATGGATCAACACCCGCCCTTCCGGCGAGGCCATCCCCGATAACACATCCCATGTGGACAGAATATTGGCATCGCCATCCAGCCAATCAACATGGGGCAAGCCGCCTGTTGCCATGATCACCACATCAGGGTTTTCGGCTTTGATCATCGCGTCATCGGCATAATGATTGCATTTAATTTCAACCCCTAAATGCTGACATTCTTTTTCGAGCCAATCGATAATGCTGGATAAATCTTTGCGCCAACCAACTTGCCCTGCCAGCACCACCTGCCCGCCAACACGGTCAGCGGCTTCCAACAAAACAACATCATGCCCGCGCGATGCCGTGATGCGGGCGGCTTCAAGCCCCCCAGGGCCGCCGCCCACCACCACGACTTTTTTGGTCGCGTCCGAAGATGGTTCAATCACGTGCGGCAATTGGCTTTCCCGCGCGGTGGCGGGGTTCTGGATACAATAGCCATAATTGGAACAATAGGTTGACCCTACACACGTCCGGATACGGTCTTCTTTGCCATTTTGTAATTTGGTGATGATATAAGGGTCAGCGATATGCCCCCGTGTCATGCCCACCAGATCAACAACGCCTTCATCAATGGCAAAGCGAGCGGTGGCCAGATCATTGACGCGGGTGGCGTGCAAAACCGGCAGATCAATGGCTTGTTTAAACCGCCCTGCTTGCGCCAAAAATGGTGATAACGGCGCGGCCATGCCGGGCATATAATTGGTCAGCCTAGGCATACTGTCAATCTTGCCCGAAACAAGATTAAGAAAATCGATAACGCCATCATCTTTTAACTTTTGGGCGATCATCATGTTATCGTCTTCGGAAAGGCCGGATTGATCATGATCATGTTCGGTCATGGTCATGCGAATCCCAAGGGCAAAATCATCCCCAACTTTTTCTCGCATGGCGGCAAAGACCATCCGCCCAAAGCGCATCCGGTTATCCAATGAACCGCCATATTGGTCTTGCCGTTGGTTGGTGGCGGGCGACCAGAACTGATCAATCAAATGGCCAGAGGCGATCACCTCCAACCCATCAAGACCACCCTCTTTACAGCGTTCCGCCGCGCGCGCGAAATCCGCAACAATGCGATGAATATCGTCTTCATCCATGGCGCGCGGGAAACCGCGATGCAACACCTCACGATTGGCGGAAGGCGAGACCATCGGCAACCAATCACCAGCGTTGGCATTGGTGCGGCGACCAAGATGGGTAATCTGTGTCATCAACGCCGCGCCATGTTGATGGTAAAAAGAGGAAAGCCGTTCAAAAAACGGGACAATATCATCATCAATGATCAATTGATCAAAAACCGGAGCGGTATCGGCTGAAACCGTGCCTGAACCGCCCACAAAAGACAGGCCAATGCCGCCTTTTGCCTTTTCAGCCTGATAATGAAAAGTTGTTTCCGTGGCGCGCCCATGATTGGCGTGGCTTAAGGCGTGACCCGTGCTGAAGATACGGTTTTTAAGCCGCACAGGCCCCAATTGAAATGGCGTTAATAACGAGTCTTTTGTGCCATAAGAAAAATCATCCATGCCAAAATGGTAATCGAGATTTGACCATCAGGCTAGGCCATAAAACGTGAAATTTAATTTTGCTGATCAGGATAATTGGTCGGCACAAACATCTTCGCCGGCAGGTCAAGGCCTTTAATCGGGTTGGTCAGAAAAACGCTGGTGGTGATGCCATTGGCATCAGTTACCACCCAGCGGCGCAACTGAAACGGCTTTTCATCAAATTCAAGGCTGATCCGCCCCGCCGCTTCCCCATCTTCTTGCAGCATGGTGATGGTCACGACACCGTCTTTATTGCTGGTGGTCGTTTTGACATCCGGCAGGCGCAGGTTGATCTTTTCCGCCAAAATCACCCGCAATGGCGTTTCGGACACAGGGTAGCTTTGCACCTCACGCCGTTCCGCGTCATCGACATGGAGCCAGACTTTGGTGGTGATCAAAGTGATGGGGACAGGATCATCAAAATCAAACCGGCTGCGGTAAGGACGGCGCAACGAAAACTTCCCTTTGGCGTGGCTGCCATCCGAAGACACTTGGGTAAAATCCGCCTGATAGGTGGAGATGTTGTTAAACCAGTTTTCCGCTTTGGCAATGTCATCGGCGGCGGCGGGGCGCATCCCCAAAACCTGCGCCAACAGAACAATCGCCATGATATACCCAAGCGGTGCTAAAACAGCACGGATCATACAGCGCCAAGGATAAGAAAAAGACTGATGCTGATCAGCGGTTGGGATCGTTTTATTGATCATGGTCGATCAACACCTCTCTTTTACCGGCATGATTAGCGGGGCTGATCACGCCATTCTTTTCCATTTCTTCAATGATCGTGGCGGCGCGATTATAGCCAATCCGCAAATGCCGTTGAATAAAGGAGGTTGAAGCTTTGCCTTCACGGGCGACAATCGCAACCGCTTGGTCATAAAGACTGCCTTCAGGATTGCCGCCTTCATCGCCGCCCAAAGGCGCATCCCCGCCGTTGTTATCAACCTCGGTGGTGACGCTGTCGTCATAAACAGGCTCACCCTGCTGGCGCAGCACATTCGCGACATCTTCAACCTCAGCATCGCTGACAAAAGGCCCATGGACACGGACAATCCGGCCGCCGCCTTCCATATAAAGCATATCGCCGCGGCCTAATAATTGTTCCGCCCCTTGTTCGCCCAAAATCGTGCGGCTATCAATTTTTGAGGTCACTTGGAAAGAAATCCGTGTCGGGAAATTGGCTTTGATCGTGCCGGTGATGACATCAACCGAAGGCCGCTGGGTCGCCATGACCACGTGAATCCCAGCCGCCCGTGCCATTTGCGCCAAGCGTTGAACCGCGGCTTCAATATCTTTGCCCGCCACCAACATCAGATCCGCCACCTCATCAATCACCACCACAATGAAGGGCAATGGGCTGAGATCAAGGGCTTCTTCTTCATAAATTGGCTTGCCTGTTTCGGCATCAAACCCTGTTTGAACTCGGCGGCTTAACGTCTCCCCTTTGCGGCGGGCTTGAGCAAGGCGTTGGTTATAACCATCAATATTTCGCACCCCAAGTTTTGACATATTGCGGTAACGATTTTCCATCTCCCGCACGGTCCATTTGAGCGCCGTGACCGCTTTGCCCGGGTCCGTCACCACTGGCGTCAGCAAATGAGGAATCCCATCATAAACGGATAGTTCCAGCATTTTCGGATCAATCATGATCAAGCGGCAGGTTTCAGGCGTATGGGTATATAACAGCGAGAGAATCATGCCGTTAATACCAACAGATTTCCCTGAACCTGTTGTCCCCGCCACCAACAAATGAGGCATTCGCGCCAAATCCGCCACCACCGGATGGCCCGCAATATCCATCCCTAATGCCATGGGCAAAGCGGCGGAACGGTCTTGCCAATTGTCATGATCAAAAACATCACGAAGCAAAACGGTCTGGCGATCGGCGTTCGGCAATTCAATGCCGATCACATTTTGCCCGGGCACCACCGCGACACGAACCGACAGCGCCGACATGGACCGTGCAATATCATCAGCCAGCCCAATCACCCGCTGGGTTTTTGTTCCCGGGGCGGGGCTCAATTCATAGCGGGTGACCACCGGACCAAACCGCGCGGTTTCAATTTCACCCCTGACGCCAAATTCACCCAAGACGCTTTCCAACATTCGGGAATTGGCATCCAAGACATCCGCCGCCGGCCCTGATAAGGCTTTGCTGGGCGGGGCCAGCAGATCAACCGATGGCAAGTAATAACCGCTTTGTGACCCAAGATCGAGATTGCCTTGACTTGCCGCTGCTTTGCGCTTGCGCGCCGCGGTTTTTTTCGGGGCATCATCATCAACGCTTTCGTTTGTCACCATCACAGGTTCACGCCGTGGTTGCGGGGCTTTGCGGCTGACTTTCTTGGCAGGTTTTTTCGCGCTGTCCTTGCCACGTTTTGCCAAAGCGACAAAAGGTTTCATCACCGCAACAAGCACATATTTAAGCGCTTTGGTCATGATCGGGATGATGCTGATCTCACCTTTGCCAATGGCGGCCACATAGGAATAAAGCCCCAGCGCGATCACCCCTAATAAGATGATCACCCCATGGCCATATTTGATCATGGCAACCGGCTCAGGCAGGGCGGTGTTTAAAATCTCATGGTGCAAAATCCAAGTCACCAGCATTTTCCCTGATGCCCCGCCATAGACAGCACCAAAGACAGCCGATGATGTAAAGCTCAACCCCAAAATGGCGACTGGCAATAACAGCAAGCGGCGCAAAATCCCTCTGGGGCGGCGGTGGCGCAAAATCCGCACCCCCCAAACCAAGGGGATTAAGGCCAGCATATAGGCGGCGATGATGCCATTAATATTGATCAGCCAAGCGGCGGCTTCAGCGCCATAAACACCAAAAATATTGGAAGGGCTGCCGACAATGGACGTGACGGTATTGCTGCTGGGGTCAGCGGGATCAGCGGTGATCAAGACCGCCATCATCACCAACCCAATGGCGATGGTCACCACGCCTGATATTTCTTCGATGCGCCGCAAAAGAAATGCCCGAACAGGGGCAGAAATTAATGCGGGTGATTGGTCACGGTCATTCATGGTTCTTTTATCAACACTAACTTTGGTGATGTTGTGGCAATCGGCAATCATGCCTTGGCATTAAGGCAAAATTCAGATTACCCCCTAATGGCTTTATATAGATTACATTGATACATCATATACCACATCTTGCCATACCATAGGTTTACAATAAAAGGATTAAAATCAAATCATCTTCTTGATGATTGGTCTGGCGGCTTGAGTGGACAGCGTTTGATCAGCTGGCTAAAATAGCACCATGTCTTTGATTGATCCGCAACATACGCCCCCACAACAGGCTCAACAGCAACAAATGCCTCAACAAAAGGTTCAGGGGAAAGCTGTTTTTTTTGATCGTGATGGTGTCCTGAATATTGATCACGGCTATACCCACCGTGTTGAAGATTGCGCGTTGATTGATGGCGCGGCAGAGGCGGTGCGGATGGTCAATGACCATGGCTATCTGGCGTTTGTGGTGACCAACCAAGGCGGCATTGCCTTGGGTCTTTATTCAGAAGCCGATATGCAGGCGTTTCATCAGCATCTCTTTCAACGCATCCATGATGCCAGCGGCGGGGTGATCACCGATACCCGTTTTTGCCCCCATCATCCGAAATCAGAAGACCCGTCTTTACAGGATTGCACTTGCCGCAAACCCAGCCCAAAGATGATCCTTGATCTGGCGCAACAGCATAATATTGATTTATCACAAAGCGTGATGATCGGTGATCGCGACACTGATGTTGAAGCGGGTCAATCCGCGGGGTGCCAAACTGTTCTTTTTAAAGGCGGGCGGCTTGATGATGCGTTAAAACCTCTTATCTCAACAAAAGAGGGTTAGATGACAACAAAAGCCAAAACAAATCAGGCCAAAACAGAAAGCCATGACGTTGCTGATATTGCCGTTGTCGGCGGCGGGTTGACCGGGTTTGCCATGGCTTTAACCGCCGCCCAAAATGGCGCTAAGGTGACGCTGATTGACCGCGCCCCCCAAAACGCGGCAGGGGATACCACCCGCACCACCACCATCAATCCAAAAAGTTATGATCACCTTAATGCCCTTGGGGTGATCGACGGGCTGATGGCAAAAAACAAACCCATGACCTGTTTGCGCGAAATCCGCGTGAGTGATGAAAAAACCCGCCCGCAACCCGGGCTGGCCAGACCGGATGAATTGATCACTTGGGGCGACCCAAAAAGCGATACGCCTTTGGGCTATGTTTTCCGGAATGCTGAGGTCATGGCGGTGATGCAGGAATTGGTATCAGCGCATCCGCTTATTACCGCATATCATGAAACCGCTGTTGTTGATTTTTCATCCAAGCATCAAGAGTACAGTGACGCGGCGGCGGCGCTTTATACCGATCAAGGCAAAGTGTTTGCCGCCCGATTGGTGGTGGCGGCCGATGGCCGAAACAGCCCCATCCGGCAAGCCGCCGGCATCAAAGCCATCACGCGCAACCCCGGGCAAACCGCTATTGTTGCGGATATTCAATGCGGAAAGCCGCATCACAACATGGCGTGGCAGCGCTTTATTAAAGGCGGGCCCGCGGCGTTGATGCCGATTGATGATGATCGGATGATGTCATTGGTCTGGACCTTGCCTGATGAAGACGCGCAAATTTTAATCGCGGCGGATGACGCGTCTTTTTCCCAAAGTTTGATGGATCACTTTGGCCATGGTTTCGGGCAATTGACGGTTTCTGGTGCGCGGCTGACCTGGCCATTACGGCTTAGCCATGTGCCTATGCCGACCCAATCAAGATTGCTTTTGGCAGGGGACGCCGCCCATGCGATTCACCCTTTGGCGGGGCAGGGGTATAACCTTGCCTTAGGGGATGCCATCGCCTTATCCGATTTAATCAAAAACGCCCATGCCACGGGCAGTGATTTGGGCGCGCGAGCCGGGCTTAGAGCCTATGCAAAAAACAGATTTAAAGAAGTCACCGCCATGACATTGGCGACCGATGGGCTGAACGCGGTGTTTTCATTTGGCGGGCCGGTGACCACCGCGGTCACGGGCATGGGGATGGCCTTACTGAACGCATCACCCTTTAAAAATCTGGCGATGAAAGCGGCCAGCGGCGGGTTATCAAAACCGCGTTAAAGGCCTGCGATTCAATATATTAAAGATCGCGGCTTAACCCCATATCTTCAAGCCGTTTTAAATAATCGGCCATCATGCTTGCCCCGGCGGTGCCGAATTTATGCAGCACTTCCCATGAATAAATTCCGGTATTATGGCCATCACTAAAGCTGAGGCGAACCGCGTAATGCCCCACGGGTTCAATATGGTGGATGGTGACATGACGTTTGCCATGGGGGGTTTGTTTTTGATCCAAACCATGGCCTTGCACATCGGCGGATGGCGCTTCCACCCGCAATAATTCAGCATCAAGGTTAAACACATCGCCGGTGTTAAACGTCACGGTCAAGATGGCTTTATTCGGCGACAGTGATAATTCCAATGGCCAAATCGTGTTCGGATTATCCATCAAGTTCTTCCGCTTCTTCCACCAATAAAATCGGCAAGCCTTCAACAATAGGGAAAGCCAATCCCGCCTGTTTGCTGATCAAACGTTGGGATTGATGATCAAGGGTCAATGGCCCTCTTGTGACGGGGCAAACAAGGAGATTCAACAAAGACGGATCAAGCCGCTGTGGTGCCATTGGGCCTTCGGATTTAGTGGCGGACATCATCCTGACCTTCGGTATTGAGGGATTGGAACGTATTTTCCATTTCCAGCAATGTCGCCAAGGTTTCCGCTCTTTTGCCGGTGTCTTGGGCTTCAAGCAGGGCTTGTTTATCCTGATTGCCAAGGGGGCAGATCATAGACAAGGTGGTTACCAGCTTTTCACTTTCACAAGATTTGATGGCATCCCAATCCGCCGTGAAGCCTTTTTGATCAAAATAAAGTTTCAAGGCTGAAAGCAAGCGATTGCGATCAATTTCCGGTGGCGTGACATCAAGGTCTTGGATGAAATCATCATAGCTGACATTGACCCGCCGATACCCATCCTTCATGTCAATTTCTTCAAGAACGTTAAAACGGATCAACCCATCGAGTGAAATCAGGTAACGGCCATCAGGGGTTTCTTCAAAAGAGGAAACCTTGCCCACGCAACCAACATTATAAAGCATGGGTTTCAATTCATCTTGAGTGTCCGCGTCATTGGTTTGGATCATCCCGATAAGACGGTGAGATGATGACAAAGCATCACTGATCATGGCCAAATAACGGTCTTCAAAAATATTCAATGGCAGTCGTCCCCCCGGCAGCAGTAAAGCCCCGTTCAAAGGGAAAACAGGTATTGTCTTCGGCAGGTCTTGGAGATTTGGTTCGAGGGCATTGCGCTTCATGTCGTCCTCTCCTTCCGCCTTAAGCAAATAAAATTGATGAAAGTTTGCGTCGTCCGTCCATAACTTCAGGTGCGGTTGGTCCCAACGCGTCGAAAATTTCCAGAAGTTTCAATCGACCTGCATCGTCATTCCACGCCCGATCAATTTTAATCACCTTCAGTAAAGTTTCGATGGCTTCGGTTGTTTGACCGGCACCAAACTGCCCCACTGCAAGGTTATATAATGCTTCTGGGTCTTCAGGGTTAGCCGCAACCGCCGCTTCAAACGTGGCCAATTGCCCAGCGTTTTCAGCAGCGTCTTTTGCGATGGCCAATGCCGCGGCGGCTTTATTCACTGCATCGGTATTTCGCATTTCATCGGTTAAAGCGTTGATCATGGCTTGGGCATCATCATATTCACCCGTGCCAATCAAACACCGCAATAAACCAGCCATGGCTTCGCTATTTTCTTCATCCATGGCCAGCACCTGATTGAACAGGGCGGCGGCTTCAGGAAAATTCTTCAGCCCAAAGGCTTCTTCTGCCATGGCCAGAATTTCACCCGTATCAGGGGCATCACCAGCAAGCGCCGTGAGTTTCGAGACAAATTCCCGAATAGCGGATTCAGGTTGCGCCCCCGCAAATCCATCAACAGGGCGGCCTTCGTAAAAAGCATAAACCGTGGGAACAGATTGAACCCTAAGCTGAGCGGCGACGGCTTGATTTTCATCAATATTGACCTTGGCCAATTTCACCGCGCCGTTGGTTTCAGCAATGCATTTTTCCAAAACAGGCATCAATTGCAGGCAAGGCCCACACCACGGCGCCCAAAAATCAACCACAACAGGTTGATGTTGTGAGGCCTCAATGACATCCGCCATAAAACTGGCGGTGGTGACATCAATACCGATGCCCGCCTGATCACTGCCTGGCTGATCATTAACAGCGGAAAGACCGCCACTATTGTTTTGATCCATCAACGCCATGTTGAGACCACCTCAGAAGGATTAAAAAAAACACTTAGATATTCGGAACTTACGCTTACCATTAAAGATGGAGCGAGGTTTGCAATCGGCAAGTGACCATAAAGTATCATTGTATATCCCCCCCTAAACCCATGCTAAATCAAAATCTTGTGTTCTG
The DNA here is from genome assembly GCA_937952245.1 of uncultured Alphaproteobacteria bacterium. Taxonomy (GTDB): domain Bacteria; phylum Pseudomonadota; class Alphaproteobacteria; order Puniceispirillales; family UBA1172; genus JAGWAQ01. The sequence goes on from CALFYS010000050.1 coordinate 13,095, forward strand.
AATGTCCTGTACCTTCTAGATATTGTAGAAGATCAGTCATTTTCAGGGTTATGGTCTTGTCATTAACAAGCGGATGCACATTAATTTTTTCAGCCGCCATCAAGTTTTTATCCAAAACAAGGGTCACGCTGTTGTCTTTATCGTTGGTCAGTGTCAAAGGTGAAACCGCGCCAGGACGAACGCCTAAGAATTGCATCAGGCGATCCGCGCTGCCAAAAGACAGGCGACCGGCCCCGATGTCAGCACCCAATTGTTTCAGGTCAATGGCTTTGTCTTCGGCGGCAACAACAAGGTAATTGCGCTTTTTACCATCGCGCAGATAAAGATTTTTGATATGAGCGCCTTCGATTTGGCCGCGCAATGATTGCGAATCTTCAACGGTTCTTAATGGCGGATGGGTATGCAGTTCATAACCGATACCTTTGCCCTCAAGGATCGCCAGCATCTCCCCCGAAGAAATAGGCAGGCTATCTTCAAATTTTGAAGACGCATCTACAGTTTCAGAAAACGCTTGGTCTGACATGGTCAACGATTGGCTCAAATAAAAATTTATTACTGTTGTTGGTTTTATTGGTTATTTGGTATTCGGCCTTCAGATTTCTATTTAACAGAAAACTTGGTTTTTGATCAAGACATCTCCGATAGAAATTTAAATCAATGGTGACGTGCTTCCTCACAAAACGTAACAAAATGCAACGATTGACCTTGCCATAGGGGGGATTTAAAACCCCATAAAGATATACTCATAAGGTTTTGTTCATGGTTGCTGCTTCTCCAAACGCCCAAATTGCCTTAATTGGTTGCGGTATGTGGGGGCGGAATATTGCCCGCAATCTCCATCAATTGGGGGTCTTGGCCGGAGTTTGTGACCAATCGGATGCCGCCGCGAATGATTTTGCCCAAACTTTTGAAACCAAAGCCCTCAGCTTTCCCGAGATTTTAAACAGCCCTGAAATTAACGGCGTTTGCATTGTTACCGCCGCGCCATCCCATGCGGAATTAGCGCTTCAGGCTTTCGCCGCGGGCAAGGCGGTTTATGTTGAAAAACCGCTGGCGCTGACCGTTGAAGATGCCGAAGCCATGGTCAACGCCGCCCAACAAGCGGGCAAACCCCTGATGGTGGGGCATCTCATTCGCCATCACGCGGGGTTTCAAGAATTATGCCACCTTGTTCAATCCGGTGACATTGGCACGTTGCGGCATTTGCGTTTAAGCCGCATTGCCCCGGGGCGAATCCGCGATAGTGAATCGGTTCTGTTTGATCTCTGCCCCCATGATTTAGCGCTGGTCGCCGCCCTCACCGATCAGGCGACACCATCACGGGTGCAATGCCATGGGTTTAGCCATATCACCCAAGATATTCATGACAGCGTCACCGCCCAATTGGATTTTGCCGATGGCATGACCGCCAGCATTCAGGCCAATTGGCTCAACCCTGTCAAAATTCATAACCTGACGGTGATCGGCACAACCGGGGCTTTGGTTTTTGATGACACCAAACCATGGGCTGAAAAACTGACGCGATTTACCTTTAATGTCACCAAAGAGAACGGCATGATCAATCTTGATCGTGATCAAGGGGTCGCCATCCCCCTTTCGGAAGCCGAACCATTGAAAGATGAAATGCGGAATTTTATCACCGCCATCACCACCGGCGAAAACCCATTAACCGATGGCAAAGAAGCGCTTTATGTCCAGCATATTATGGCGCGGATGCAAGCCTCCCTTGATCAAGGAATAGCCACATGAGTTACGATAAGCCCATCCCTTTTATTGATCTGGCCAGCCAGCAAGCCCGCATTCGCGATAAGATCGACACCGCCATGACCAATGTTCTGGATCATGGCCAATATATCATGGGCCCTGAAGTCAAACAGTTGGAACAAAACTTGGCTGAGTTCAGCCGTGTCAAACACGCGATTTCATGTTCATCGGGCACCGATGCTTTATTGCTGGCGCTGATGGCACTGGAGGTCAAACCGCGGCAAGGCGTGATTGTCCCGAGTTTTACTTTCGCCGCTTCTGCTGAAGTGATGCCCTGCTTAGGGGCGGTTCCCATTTTTGCGGAAATTGACCCTGTCACCTTTAACATTGACCCAAACCGCTTGGATGACGCGATGGATGCCGCAAAAGACGCGGGCATTGAAGTGGTGGGGATGATTTCAGTGGGGCTTTTTGGCCAGCCTTCTGATTATGATCAATTGAAATCATACGCTGACCAGCATGGGTTATGGCTAATGGATGATGCCGCGCAATCTTATGGGGCGTCATGGCAGGGGCGTGATGTTGGCCATTTGGGCGTGATCACCGCCACCAGCTTTTTCCCCGCCAAACCCTTGGGCTGTTACGGCGATGGCGGGGCGGTCTTCACCGAAGATGATGATCTGGCCGAAGCCATGATCTCCGCCCGTATTCATGGCATGGGGCGGGTGCGCTATACCCATGACCGGATCGGCATGACGGCACGGCTTGATTCGCTGCAAGCCGCTGTCCTGATCGAAAAATTAAAAATCTTTTCCGATGAATTGACCGCCCGTCAAAACATCGCCGATCGCTATGCCGAAGGCTTGGGTGACGCCGTCACCACCCCGAAACTTGCCCCCGGGGCAACATCATCATGGGCGCAATATGTCATCACCTTGCCCGAAGGTGTTGATCGCCAAACGGTGCAAGACCAATTGAAAGAAAACGGCGTGCCGACGGCGATTTATTACCCCATGGGGATGCACGAACAAAAACCTTATGCCCATTATCCGGTGGCAAAAGGCGGGTTAGGTATTACCGAAGACTTGTGCCACCATGTGCTGGCCTTGCCGATGCATCCTTATTTGGAACAAGATGCCCAAGACCATATTATCGCCTGTGTTAAAAACGCGGTCGCGTAACAGAAAGAAGAACAGGATTTCAAAAAAGGCGTGATTTTCTGCTTGCATCCCGCCGCAAGTTGATTATATTCGCCCCATCGGATGCGGGTGTAGCTCAGGGGTAGAGCATAACCTTGCCAAGGTTAGGGTCGTGAGTTCGAATCTCATCACCCGCTCCATTTAAAACACCGCCGGAAGGGTTGCCTTCACGGCGGTTTTTTATTAGGTGGAAACACCTCGCTTGACAGACCCTGTTGTTCAATCCCATGCTAAATTGATTGTTTTGTTTCGCCCTATTCGTAGATGCGACAACCATCATCACAAAGGATTGACCCATGGCCCTGACCCCGCTCTTTGATGCTTTATGCGACATTCTTTCCCCTGAATATAATATTGAGGCCAATACCATCAAAATCTTGCAAGCGGTTGATGGCGATATTGACCTGCCGGAACAAACCGCGCCTTTAGACCAGCCTTTTATTGATGTGATTGATGGGCCTGATGCCCATCCGGTTTGCCAATTGTTTAAGACAATCCCCTTTAACTGGACACCTCCGCAAACATCAAAAGACCCGCTTTATCAACAACACAGCACATTCAAAGCCCATGTCGAGCTGGTCGGCCCCACAGGATTGGTGCCATCATCCGAAATCCGCTTGGGGATTTATGGCATGCGCGCCCATTCGGAATATGGGATTCGCACCCATCCCGCCGAAGAAATGTATGTCATGTTGGCGGGAAACGCGCTGTGGAAACGTGATGACGCGCCTTATGAACGGCTTTATACCGGTGAGCGTTCTTATCACCCATCAATGATGCCCCATGCCACCAAAACAGATGCCTCTGCTTTTATGTCGATCTATATTTGGGATGGGGATCTTTCAACCGAGAAATATCAATATATCGGCCTGCCTGAAGATTGATCGCGGGTTTAAGCTGACCCCGCCCGCCCGATATTTTGATAGGCCAACCCTGCTTTGACGACGGCGGCTGGGTCAAAGATATTGCGCAAATCAACAATCGCATCGCCGCGCATCAATCCTTTGATGGCATCAGGGGTGAGGGCGCGGAACTCATTCCATTCCGTAATCACCACCGCGACATCAGCATCTTGCAGGCAATCGGTTGCATTGCCCATGTATTCGATATTGGCCGGCAATAATGGTTTGGCTTGTTCCATGGCGGCCGGGTCATAGGCTTTGATCACCGCCCCTTCAGCCGCCAGCCGCGGTAAAATATCCAAGGCAGGGCTATCGCGCATATCATCGGTTTCAGGTTTAAACGCCAGCCCTAACACAGCGATGGTCTTGCCGGAAACATCACCGCCCGCGCTGGCGATCACACGATCCGCCATGGCGAGTTTACGTTCCGCGTTATAGCGCACCACGTCTTCCACAATGGTGACGTGACGGTTATGGTCTTCGGCGGTTTTGACCAGCGCCAAAGTATCTTTCGGAAAACATGACCCGCCATAGCCCGGGCCGGGGTGCAAAAATTTTGCCCCGATGCGTTTATCCAACCCCATGCCCTTGGCGACATCATGAACATCAGCGCCAACCGCTTCACAAAGATCGGCCATCTGATTGATGT
>CALFYS010000051.1 GCA_937952245.1 uncultured Alphaproteobacteria bacterium
AACGTTTAGCGGAGTTAAATATGTTTTACACCCCAGGCACCCATAAAGATCACGGTCTGCCGCATAACCCGTTTAAGGCGATTGTTTCGCCGCGCCCTATTGGATGGATTTCCACCATCTCACGTGATGGCAAGCCCAATGTTGCGCCTTACAGTTTCTTTAACGCGATTTCGGAAACCCCGCCGATGGTGGCGTTTTCTTCATCACCCAGCGCGAGCGGCAATGGCGAAAAAGATTCCTTGGTGAATGCCCGCGACACGGGTGAATTTGTTGTTAATATCGTTTCAAAACAGCAGATGCAGGCAATGAGCGATACATCAGCCGCCCTTGATCACGGGGTTTCTGAATTTGACTTCGCGGGTCTTAAGCAAGCCCCCGCAACGCTGGTCGATGCCCCCATGGTGGCGGGCGCGCCATGCCAATTGGAATGCAAATTATGGGATATTCTGACCCTGCCGCCCACGGAAGATGGCCAGAACAACCATTTGGTGATTGGGCAAGTGGTGGGGATTCATCTTGATGATGCCATTATCACCGATGGCAAGGTTGATGTGCTGAAATTTAATCCGGTGGCACGTTTGGGCTATATGGATTACACGGCGGTGGAAGATGTCTTCCCCCTTGCCCGTCCATAAAGAAACCGCGCCTTATGCGGCGGTTAATTGATGCTGCATTTGCTCATATTCAGGCTGACATAACCTTTGAGCGATGTTTTTTGCAACGTGATCTGCAACAGCCATGAATCGGCCAAGAGATTCATTTCAACCGGCAGTTTTTGGGAAATGATTTTCTCACCACTAAGGTAAGACACCCGCATTGAAATCGGTTTTTCAGGATCAAACCAAGGGCGTTCTTTGGTGGCTTCTTGGTGGGCTTCGCCTTCGACAAAAACGCGGATCGCGCCGTCCAGCAAATCGGTATTGGCCTCTTTCCCCGCAAAGAAACTGGTGGCAACCGCCAAGTCTTTTTCTTCTAATGGACGGCAACGGCTGGGCTTTGATGCGGATTGCAACGCCAATCTGATCTGGTCTTCTTCAACACCGCGCGCCAAATACCGCGCGACAATTCTTTTCAGCCGCTTCATGGCCTGCTGATCATCACCGTTTTCATTGATTAATTCCGCTGAAATCCGGCGTTCGCGTTCCAGATTAAACTGATTGGTCAGGGTGTTTAATTCTTGGGCAAGGCGATTGTTTTCTTGTTCCAATTCGGCGATTTGGTCATTGGCCACAGAAAGCCGCGCCTCTTGGGTGCTGTTGCCCCAAAACCAACCAGCCCAGAGCATCAACCCAATAACAATAAGCCGCAACAGCCAACTGAACTGGCTTCTGAACTCGCGCTTCCGGTAGCGTTCTGTAATTTGATAATAATCCATTATGACTTTAGGCCATTTTTATAAAATACCTGAAGGGGTTATATCCTTGCCTTTGATGAAGGGCAATCCTAAGTTCAACACATTGTCCAATTTATGCGATCTGTTGTCTTGTCCTGTCATGATGGCTTTACTTTATGGCAACATCATGCAGGATAAGTCATTATTTTTTGTTAAGATATGTTCATGGTGAAAATGTCATCCAAAACATCCAACACGTCTCAAACGGTGAAGACGAAAACGCCAACCTCAAAAGCAATGGCCTCAAAAGCGTTTTCTGGTAAGAAAGCCCCGCGAAAAGCCTCACCTCGGGCGTGGCAACGGATGCTGAGCGGCCGGCGGTTGGATTTGCTCGACCCTTCACCCATGGATATTGAGATTGAAGACATTGCCCATGGGCTGGCAAGGGTGGCTAGGTGGAATGGCCAGACCGAGGGCGATTGGGCCTTCAGCGTTGCCCAGCACAGTGTTTTGGTCGAACGTCTCTTCACCAAAATGAACCCTGATGCCCCGCGCAAATGGCGGCTGGCTTGCCTGTTGCATGACGCGCCTGAATATGTGATCGGCGATATGATCACCCCGTTTAAAGCCATGCTTTCAGCGGAATATGCCAATGTCGAAAAACGCCTTGAGATCGCCGTGCATATCCGGTTTGGCCTGCCCGGGGATTTGCCGCAATGGGTTCATGCCGCCATCAAAAGAGCGGATAAATTGGCAGCCTTCATGGAAGCCACACAACTGGCAGGGTTTTCAGAACAAGAAGCCCGTCAAGCCATCGCAAAGCCAAGGGCGGTGCCAAAAATGAAGATCAAACCGCAGCCCCCAAAAGAAGCGGCGGATGCCTATATCAGAAGATTTCGCTATTTAGGCGGGAAATCCTAAGAGTGTATTAACCCTTTAAGATGGGCTTTCCATGCTGGGCACCACTTTGCTCGGCGCGGGCTTTTTGCTGAACATGGATTTGCGCGGTGCTTTTGCAGGCTTTGCAGGTTTCGCGGCGGGCGCGGGTTTTTCATCAAACAAGCTTTGATCAACTGAAACCGTATTCAACAGCACCATGGCCACTTGCAGGGTTTCAAGGGCTTCATCCATGGTGTTGACAGCTTTGGTGATATTCGGGTCGTTAATGTCTTCGTTGCTGCCGGACAATTCCCAAGCTAAAGAATTCAACCGCTCATTAATGACGATCAATTGCTTCTTGCCTTTTGATCTCAAGTTCCGGATTTTTTTCAACGTGACATTTGCCATGGGAAACACTCCACAAAAAACTAATTTATTAATAATATCTTAACAGCAATCCCATGTAAATATCACGCTTTTTCATGACCCTTCTGGCCTTACAAATCGCGGCATAATGAATTAAGGTTTCAAGGAATGTTATCCTTGAATGTCTTCCCATTGGCCAAAAGCAGAAAGACCTGACCATGACCGCCAGCATTAATTACTACCTCACCCCTGTCAGCCCATGGGCCTATCTTGGCGCGAAAAGGTTTCGGCAGATCGCTGAAACCCATGGCGCGCGTGTCCATCTCAAAGTTGTGGATTACGGCACAATCTTTCCGAAAACAGGGGGCTTGCCCTTGCCGAAACGCTCGCCTGAACGGCAAGCCTACCGGATGATGGACCTGAAACGATTTCGAGATTTCCTGAATATCCCTTTGGTGCTGGAACCTGAGTTTTTCCCATCGAAAACACGGCTGACCGCCTATACCATTATCGCCACGGCGGAACGGTTGGGGGATCATCAAGCGATGCTGGCCGCCGAAGCCGTACTTTCTGGCCTTTGGGCTGAAAACCTTGATATGGACGCTCAAGAAAATGTCATCACCATGCTGAACAAAGCAGGGCTAGATGGCGCTGGGCTGGTTGATCATGCCCTTGCCCATCAAGCTGAGTATGATGCAAAAATCGCAACGGATACCGATCAAGCTTTGGCGGATGGGGTTTTTGGCGCGCCAAGCTATGTGGTGGATGGTGAAGTGTTCTGGGGGCAAGACCGGCTTGAGCTGTTGAACTGGAGATTAGAGAACTGGGGAGCCGAACAAGGGGGCAAAAATGGCTGATATGAAGACGGATATAAAGATCGAAGATTACATCGCCGCTTATCCTGATTTCCCAATCGAAGGGATTTTATTTCGTGACCTCTCCCCCCTATTGGCAAGCCCCGATGCCATGACCGCGGCGGTCGAACAATTTTATGAACACATAGCCCCTTTTAAGCCAGACGGGTTTGCCGGCATTGAATCGCGTGGGTTTTTATTTTCCACCTTGATGGCGCAACGCTTTGGTTGCGGGTCATTCATGTTGCGAAAGCCGGGGAAATTGCCCGGGGAATTGGTACGCGAGAGCTACGCGCTGGAATATGGTGAAAATGAACTCACCATGCAGGCGAACACGCCAATCAACGGCAAGCGCATTGTCTTGATTGATGATCTGCTGGCCACCGGCGGCACCGTGAAAGCGGCGAAGTCACTGATCAAATCCGTTGGTGGTGAGGCGGTGGCCTGTGCCGTGGTCATCCATCTGGCTGATCTTGGCGGCCAAGAGGTGATTGATATGCCGTTGGTGGCGCTCACCACTTATGGCGGATGATGAGGGATGATATGACCCGCCCTATGCCGCCCCTGTTTCAGCCGCAAGACACATTAATTCTGGTGGCGCTGGCCGATGAATTGCCAAGACCGCGTCTTCCCCAATGGCGGATTGCTTATACCGGTGTGGGTAAGGTCAATGCCGCCATCACCGTGGAACGTGAAATCGCATCAAAGCGGCCAAAGACGATTATTAATTTCGGCACCGCAGGCAGTCTTTCCCCCCAGCATCATGGGCTTGTTGAAGTGGGACGGTTTTTCCAGCGGGATATGGATGTCCGAGAACTTGGGTTCGCCTTAGGGCAAACGCCTTTTGAAGACAACGCCCCCATTGATTTTGGTCGTGATGGTTTGAGTTGCGGGACAGGGGATGGGTTTGTCACCGCCCCGCCCGAACTGAAGACCGATTTGGTGGATATGGAAGCCTATGCCATCGCCACATCGGCCCGCGACCATCAGATTGATTTTTATTGTTTTAAATATATCTCCGATCAAGCCGATGATGCCGCCGCCACAACATGGCAAGAGAACGTCCAAAAAGGCGCGGATTTGTTTGTCGAGATGTTGGAAGGCTGATCATCAGGTGGTGGGGACACCCGGACTTGAACCGGGAAGCCTGTTACGGCGGCAGATTTTAAGTCTGCTGTGTTTACCAATTTCACCATGCCCCCAAAGGCTGTGATTGAGATAGAGCAATAGCAAATCCCGCGCCGTTGTCAAAGTCCGAATTCACAAAAAAATCACTTTGTCATTTGCTTGCCATCTGAATATCATCAAATCATCCGTAAAAAAGGCTGGTTTATGTTTTTTATCCCCCTCTTTGATGACAACCCTTCGGGGCGATGGCCATTTGTGACATGGGCATTGATGGCGATTTGCATTGTCATTTTTCTCTATCAAGTCTCTTTGCCGGAACGCCAGCAACTGGCCTTGTGGTTAAGTTATGGGGCGATCCCCGCGCTGGTGACAGGGGATGTTGCCCTGCCGCCGGAATTGGCCACCCTGCCGCCACTGGCAACATTAATCAGCTCGGTCTTTCTGCATGGCGGCTGGTTTCATCTGGCGGGGAATATGCTGTTTTTATGGATTTACGGCGATAATGTCGAAGACCGCATGGGGCATTTCCGCTTTCTGGCCTTCTACCTGATTTGCGGGGTCGCCGCCTCACTCGCCCATGTTTTGATCAGCCCCGGCGATACCTCACCTTTAATCGGGGCATCAGGGGCGATTGCTGGCGTGATGGCCGCTTATTTATTGATGTTCCCACGGGCAAAAGTCAGAGTGTTGATGATCATTATCATCTTTATCCGCTGGATCTACCTGCCGGCATTTGTGGTGTTGGGCACATGGTTATTGGTGCAGGTGTTCGCCGCGCCATCTTCGCTTGGCCAGCAAGGCGGCACGGCATATTTTGCCCATTTGGGGGGATTTATCGCAGGGCTTGTTTTAACGCCATTTTTTAAAAAACAAGGCACGCCATTGCTCCCGAAAGCCGAAACCCCGCCGCATTGGGAGGTTGAACCTGTCCCCGCCCGTCAGGTGAAATCCGAATTTATCGCTCGGTATCAACGAAAACATCGCCCTCTGGTGCCAAATGTCAAACGGCAAGCCGCGCCCAAGAAAAGCAAAAATCCTTGGGAACAGGATTAAGTGAGAAGGATTAACCCCGATCAAACAGGGGTATTGCCGCCCACCACTTTATCATCAACATAGGCCGTGCCGCCATGTTCGCCCACCAATGCAACAAGCGCATCAGCGGCTTTTTCAACCAGCGCCTGATCAAGACCTGAGACGACCAACGCCGTGCCATAGGCCCCCGGTTTAAACCAAGGGTATGAGCCAATGGAAACGCCTTGGTGATCGGTTTCAACCCGCGCCAGACCAGAGGCCAGCGTGCCTTCACCCACTTCGGTTTGAACCGTCAGGCGAAAGGCTTTAACCCCGCCGGGCAATTGTTCGCCCATGTTTTCAATCATCGCCTGAAGAATAGACGGCACCCCGGGCAGAACATAAACATTGCCCAGAATATACCCCGGGGCAGCGGAAATCGGGTTGTCGATTAAGGTTGCGCCTTCGGGAATATCCGCCATTTTCTGACGGGCTTCGTTATAATCCAGCCCCGTGCCTTGATAATGGTCAATCAAGCGTTGATCCGCTTCGGGATGGCGGATGACCTTAACCCCAAAGGCTTTGGCGATGGTGACGGTGGTAATATCATCATGGGTGGGGCCGATCCCGCCTGAAGTGAAAACATGGTCGTATTTTTCCGAAAGGCTCCGCACAGTTTCAATAATCAAGGCTTCATCATCACCAATAACGCGCGCTTCGGCCAATTTGATCCCCCGGTCATAAAACTGGCTGGCAAGGTAATTGATATTTTTATCAGCCGTACGGCCATTTAAAATTTCATCACCAATAATCATAATCGCGGCGGTGGGTTGCATCACAAAACCTCATTGGGGGAAAACGTAATGGCTTGAATATAGTTGATTGCGGCTTGATGTCATGCGAATAAATGAAAAGATTTTCATCCATGCGATGCCATCATAAGAGATATAAGGCGAGGAACGATGCAGTGGCCTGAATTAACCGAAGGGGTTTTGATCAAGCGGTACAAACGCTTTCTGGCCGATATTGATTTCAACGGTCAGGTGGAAACCGTGCATTGCCCAAACCCCGGCGCCATGACAGGGCTAAAAACCCCGGGGATGCGGGTGTGGTGTTCAACCTCGGATAATCCCAATCGGAAATTGAAAAAAACGCTGGAGCTGATCGAGGCTGATGGCACGCTGGTGGGGATTAACACCAACCTGCCCAATAAACTGACCCATGAAGCCTTGAGCCATGGGGTGATCCCCGCCTTTGCCGATTACCCCATCATTACGCCTGAATTCACCTATGAAAAAGGCACACGATTTGATTTCAAATTGGAACAAGAAGATGGCGATGCCCTGATGCCCCCTGCCCTGATGTTAGAAGTTAAAAACGTCCATTTGGCACGGCCTGATGGGCCTCATCCCGGGGCGATGGAATTTCCTGATTCGGTGACAGCACGAGGCGCGAAGCATCTTAATATCCTTGCGGAGATTGCGCGCTCAGGGGGCAAAGCCGCTATGCTTTATGTTATCCAGCGGGGCGATGGCGAATATTTCACCCTTGCCGAGGATATTGACCCCAATTACGCCAAGGCTTTTAAAGCCGCTGAACAGGCTGGGGTTGCTATTCACGCGTGGCAATGCCATATCGATCTTAACAATATTGAAATATCTTCAGAATTGCCTATTCGGGTATAACTAAAGGCGTTTAATAGACTGGATCAATCATGCGGAATGAACCTGTAACCATTCATGATGAAGAAGGCTTTGCTGGCATGCGGAAAGCCGGGCGGCTGGCGGCGGAAACGCTTGATTTCATCACCCCGCATATCAAAGCTGGCGTGACAACGCTGGAATTAAATGATCTTTGCCATCAATTTATCACTGATCATGGCGCGATCCCTGCCCCGCTTGATTACAAAGGCTTTCCGAAAGCCACCTGTATTTCGGTTAACCATGTTGTTTGCCATGGCATCCCTTCTGAAAAGACCTTGCATGATGGCGATATTCTGAACATTGACATCACCACAATTGTCGATGGGTGGTATGGCGATACCAGCCGAATGTTTTGGGTGGGGGATGTTTCGGTAAAAGCCAGACGATTAACCGAAGTGACCTATGAAGCCCTGATGCGGGCGGTGCGGATGGTCAAACCCGGGGTGACGCTGGGCGATCTTGGTCACGCGATCCAGACCTATGCGGAAGCGGCGCGGTTTTCGGTGGTGCGCGATTTCACCGGTCATGGCTTGGGGCGTGTTTTTCACGCCGCCCCGACGGTTTTGCATTATGGCAACCCGGGTGAAGGCTTGGTGCTGGAAGAAGGCATGATCTTTACGATTGAACCGATGATCAACACCGGCACATGGCAGGTTAAAATCCTTTCCGATGGCTGGACGGCGGTGACCCGTGACCGCGGGTTATCCGCCCAGTTTGAACATTCAATTGGTGTCACCAAAGATGGGGTTGAAATCTTCACCCAATCGCCGTTGGGCTTGACCATGCCGCCGTATAACCTGCCGGAATAATATTTCTGCTGATAAGACTTGCCTGAACCGCTTGATCAAATTTAAAGTAAGTTCAGTTTCATTTATTTTGGCCTTTAGGGTTTTGCCGCCATTTAACCTAAAGGCCTCAGATGACAGAACCATCACCACCCCAAAATAAAAATCATGACGATAAGACCCATGGTGATAAAACCCATGATGATAAAAAAGGTCATCGTCAACGCTTGCGTCAACGAATCTTGGATAAAGAGGCGAGCTCCCTTCATGATTATGAGATTCTGGAAGCGCTTTTATTCAGCATTATTCCTCGAAGGGATACCAAACCTATAGCCAAAGCCTTGCTCAAGAAGTTTAAAAATTTCCGTGGGCTGATCAACGCTGACCCTGATGAATTAAAAGAATTCAAAGGCATGGGCGATCAAGCGGTTGTATTCCTGATGTTGATTCGTGAATTGATGTTGCGTGCAAGCCTTGATGATGTTCATGGCCAACCGGTTTTATCCTCTTGGAATGAAGTCATCACTTATTGCCGTGAGAGCATTGGGTTTCAGAAAACCGAATCCTTCATGGTGCTGTATTTGGATTCCAAAAACAGGCTGATGCATGAAGAAAAACCGCATAAAGGCACGGTTGATCGTGTCATGGTCTATCCCCGTGAAATTGTCAAAACCGCCATGAAGAAAGATGCCGCGTCGGTGATTTTGGTGCATAACCACCCGTCGGACCATACCGAACCATCAAAGCCTGATATTGAAATGACCAAGGCGATTGTCCAAGCCTTGCTGACCGTCAATGTCGCGGTTCATGATCATGTCATCATTGGCCCCAGCAATCACACGTCCTTCAAAACGCTTGGATTGCTGTAAGGGGATAACATACCCTGCGGCAACTGCTCACTGGTCAAATCATCAGCAACTTGATATATAAACGCCATCACCACATGGCTTAAGGACAAATCATGATACCGCGTTATTCCCGCCCTGAAATGACTCAAATTTGGTCAGATGAAATGAAATTCCAGATATGGCTCGATATTGAAGTCTATGCCTGTGATGCGCAAGCCAAGCTTGGGGTGATCCCTGAAGAAGCCGCCAAGGAAATTCGGGAAAAATCGTCTTTTGATATTCCTGAAATTCATGAAATTGAAAAAGAAACCAAACATGATGTCATCGCCTTTTTGACCAGCGTGGCTAAATTTGTCGGCCCTTCATCACGGTTTATCCATCAGGGCATGACCTCATCTGATGTTTTGGACACAACCTTTGCCGTGCAGTTAACCCGCGCCACTGATTTGATGCTGGCAGACCTTGATGAATTGCTGGACGCGCTCCGCACCCGAGCCGAAGAACATAAATACACCCCCACCATTGGCCGAAGCCACGGTATCCACGCTGAACCCGTGACATTCGGGCTAAAACTGGCGGGGTTTTACGCTGAATTTGAACGCGCCAAAAAACGCCTGATGGCGGCGCGTGATGAAATCGCCACCTGTAAGATTTCTGGCGCGGTGGGAACATACGCCCATATTGACCCTGAAGTCGAAGCTCATGTGGCCAAGGAAATGGGGCTGATCCCTGAAACCCATTCCACCCAAGTCATCCCCCGTGATCGCCACGCCATGTATTTTTCAACCCTTGGGGTGATCGCCTCATCGGTGGAACGTCTGGCGACTGAAATCCGCCATATGCAGCGGACAGAGGTTCGGGAAGCCGAAGAATATTTCTCTCCTGGGCAAAAAGGCTCATCAGCCATGCCGCATAAGCGCAACCCTGTGCTGACCGAAAACCTCACCGGTTTGGCGCGAATTGTCCGTGCCGCCGTCACCCCTGCCCTTGAAAATGTGGCGCTTTGGCATGAACGCGATATTTCCCATTCATCGGTTGAACGTGTTTTTGGGCCTGATGCCACAATCGCGCTGGATTTCGCCTTAAAGCGGCTCGCTTCAGTTGTCAAAAACTTGGTGGTTTATCCGGAGATGATGCAGGCCAATCTTGATCAATTGGGGGGGCTTGTTCATTCACAACAAGTGCTTTTGGCGCTGACCCAAAATGGGGTGAGCCGCGAAGACGCGTATAAATTGGTGCAGAAAAACGCCATGGAAACATGGCATGATGGCGGGATGTTGATCGACCGCCTGAAAGCCGATAAGGACGTTACCGCCGCCCTTTCGGATGCTGAATTGGACGCGCTCTTTAACCTTGATCAGCATTTCGCCCGTGTCGATGTCATCTTTGATCGGGTGTTTTCAGGAAAATAGCCGGATAACGTGCCAAAATAGGGGTTAAAGCATTTACAGTCATGCCGATAACCTCTATATAATGTGTTAAACGCCTCTTTAGATAACTATATCAAGTAAAGTTTGGATAATGTCTCAGCGACAACAGCTCTATGATGGGAAAGCGAAAACGATTTTCGCCGGGCCTGATGACGACCATTTGATCCAATATTTCAAAGATGATGCCACCGCCTATAACGCCCTGAAACATGAAGTGATCGGCGGCAAAGGGATTCTGAACAATCTGATCTCGGAACATATTATGGGGCAGGTTGCCGACGCCGGCGTTGAAACCCATTTTATCGAGCGGCTCAATGATCGTGAACAATTAATCCGCAAGGTTGAGATTGTTCCCGTTGAAGTGGTTGTCCGCAATATCGCCGCGGGGTCAATGGTGAAACGTCTTGGCGGTGATTTGATTGCCATTAAAGATGGGGATGCCCTGCCCCAGCCTTTGATTGAATATTACTTGAAAGAAGACGCGCTGAACGACCCGATTATCAGCCGCGATCACATCACGTTATTCGGCCTTGCCAGCGAAGATGAGCTTGATGCAATCGTCAAGATGACCATGACGGTCAATCAGACCTTACAGGGGCTGTTCAAAGCCATCGGCATTACCTTGATTGATTTCAAATTGGAATTTGGACGGCTCACCACTGGCGATCAGCGGATTATTCTGGCGGATGAGATTAGCCCTGATAACTGCCGTCTTTGGGATGTCGAAACCGGTGAGAAAAAAGATAAAGATCGCTTCCGCCAAGATTTAGGCGGCTTGATCGAAGCTTACACTGATATTGCCCAGCGGTTTGGCATTGATACCCGTATTCTGAACACCAGCATTCTTGAAAAGGGAGACGCGTGATGAAAGTCATGGTTTCAATCAACCTTAAGCCCGGGGTGTTAGACCCACAGGCACGCGCCATTGAAAACTCTCTTTCCAGCCTTGGTTATACCGAAGTCAGCGGCGTTTCCACCGGCAAACAGATCATCCTTGACCTTGATGAAACCGATGAAAGCCGCGCCCGACAGAAAACCGCGAAAATGTGTGAAACCTTATTGGTCAATACGGTGATTGAAAACTATGACATCACCATCATGGATGAGGACAGTTAATCCATGAACATTTCCGTTATCACATTCCCCGGGTCAAATTGTGATCGTGATGTGATCACGGCGGCGGCCGAAATTACTGGCAAACAACCAACAGCGGTTTGGCATAAAGATACGGATTTGGGCAATCCTGATTTGGTGATTATCCCCGGCGGCTTTTCCTTTGGTGATTATCTGCGCTGTGGGGCGATCGCGTCTAAATCGCCGGCCATGGATGAAGTGATCGAACATTCGCTCCGTGGCGGCATGGTGATGGGGATTTGCAATGGCTTTCAAGTCTTGGTTGAAACAGGGCTGTTGCCCGGGGCATTGATCCGCAACAAAGGGCTGAAATTTGTCTGCCGTGATACCAATCTTAAAACCCATCAACACGGCAAAGATATTATGGCAGGGTTCCAAGACGGCGAAGAAATGGTCATCCCTGTTGCCCATAATGAAGGCCAATATTTCGCCGATGACGACACGTTAAAACGTATCCAAGATAACGGCCAGATCGCCTTTACCTATACGCCGATGGGCGATGAAACCGATTACAACCCTAATGGCGCGGCGCTTGATATTGCTGGCATTACATCAGAAAACGGCCGGGTGCTGGGGATGATGCCGCATCCAGAACGAAAGATGAGCGATACGGTTGGCGGGGCTGATGGCCGCCGCCTGTTGACCGCGATTATCGAAGCGAGCCAATCATGACCGATAACAACCCTATTGTGACGCTTGATGATGCCCTTGGCATGGGGCTGACCGCTGAAGAATTTGATCGCATTTGTGATCATATGGGGCGCACCCCTAACCTGACGGAATTGGGTGTTTTTTCCGCCATGTGGTCTGAACATTGCTCGTATAAATCATCCAAAAAATGGCTCAAGACTCTGCCCACAACCGGAGAGCAAGTGATCCAAGGTCCGGGGGAGAACGCCGGGGTTATTGATATTGGTGATGGCTGGGCAGCGGTGTTTAAAATCGAAAGCCATAACCACCCATCTTACATCGAACCCTATCAAGGGGCGGCGACTGGGGTTGGCGGTATTCTGCGCGATGTCTTCACCATGGGGGCGCGGCCTGTTGCGCTGTTAAACGCCTTGCGCTTTGGCGCGCCTGACCATGAATTGACGCCTTATCTGGCCTCCGGTGTTGTTGCGGGGATTGGCGGTTACGGCAATTGCATCGGGATTCCCACCGTTGGGGGTGAGGTGAATTTCGATCCATCCTATAATGGCAATATTCTTGTGAACGCCATGGCGGTTGGCTTGGCGCGGGCCGATAAAATCTTTTATTCGGCGGCTTCCGGCGCGGGCAATCCGGTGATTTACATTGGTGCCAAAACAGGGCGTGATGGCATTCACGGCGCGACCATGGCCTCAGCTGAATTTAGCGAAGATGACGCCTCAAAACGCCCCACCGTGCAGGTTGGTGATCCGTTTGCGGGCAAGTTATTGATGGAAGCCAGCCTTGAATTGATGGCCTCTGATTCCGTTGTCGCGATCCAAGATATGGGGGCGGCGGGCTTAACCTCGTCCTCTGTTGAAATGGCAGCAAAAGGCGGGTTGGGCATGGAGATTGACCTTGATCTGGTGCCTGTCCGTGAAGACCATATGTCCGCCTATGAAATTATGTTGTCGGAATCCCAAGAACGGATGCTGGTTGTCCTGAAACCTGATGCCACGGAAAAGGCCAAAGCCATTTTGGATAAATGGGATTTGGATTTTGCCACCATCGGCACGGTGACCGATAGCGGGCGTTTGGTCTTGAATAAAGATGGCGGCTTGGCGGCGGATATTCCGCTCGCGCCATTGGTGGATGATGCCCCTGAATATGATCGCCCCCATGAAGACAGCCCTGAATTGCCTCAACTCGCCAGCGGTGATTTGGCGATTGAAGCCAATATCAAATCGGTTTTGCTGACGCTGCTAGGCTCGCATCATTTGTGCAGCCGCCGCTGGATTTGGGAGCAATATGACCGTGATGTGATGGCCGATACCGTGGCCGCTTCCACGGGTGATGCCGCGCTGGTTCGTGTCCATGGCTCAAACCGCGGCTTGGCGATCAGCACCGATTGCACCCCGCGTTATGTTAAAGCTGACCCGATGACCGGCGGCAAGCAAGCGGTGGCGGAAGCCTATCGCAATATCTCCGCATCAGGGGCGTTGCCCTTGGCGGTCACCAACAATCTTAATTTCGGCAATCCAGAAAAGCCGCGCATCATGGGGCAGATCACTGGGTCTGTGATGGGCATGGGTGAAGCGGCGAAAGCCTTGGGCACGCCTGTGGTCTCGGGCAATGTCTCGCTCTATAATGAAACCGATGGCAACGCCATTAATCCCGCGCCGGTGATTGGCATGGTGGGGGTTATTGATGATGTTGATCAGGCGGTTGGCATTGGCCTGACGGCGGCTGGAAAATCGGTGGTTATCATTGGCCAGCATCCTGAACAAAATGACGGTTGGTTGGGCTGTTCGGTTTATGCCGATGTCATGACCAATAATCCTGAAGCCGCGCCGCCGCCTGTTGATCTTGATGCCGAAGCCCTGACCGGCCAGTTTATCCGGAGCGCCATTGCCAACAGCCAGATCAGCGCCTGTCATGATATTGGTGATGGCGGCGCGATGCCTGCATTAGCGGAAATGGTGATGGCATCCCATGGGCTGGGGGTTGATGTGACGCTTCCGAACGGCGCGGGGCATGGTTGGGCCTTTGGTGAAGACCAAAGCCGTTATCTTGTTGAAACCGATGATGCTGATGCGCTGTTGGCCATGGCCAAAGAATTGGGCGTTGATGGTCAAATCATTGGGCAAACAATTCCATCCGCAGAATTGAAATTCAATGATGGAATGACTATTTCAAGTGTTGAGATGAACGAAGCCTATGAAGGCGGCTTGCCGCGTATCATGGCGGGTAAAAACGCTTAACCGATCCCTTTCAGGCCATCCGCCTTGGGGGAGATGACAAAAGGAAGATGACCAATGGCAATGGAAGCCCAAGAAATCAAACGTTTGATTACCGAAGCTTTGCCCGGCGCGGAAGTGACCATCACGGATTTGCGCGGCGATGGTGATCATTACGCTTGTCATGTTGTCGCTAAGGAATTTCGTGGTAAAACCCGTATTCAACAGCATCAAATTGTATATGAAGCCCTCGGGGGGCGCATGGGCGGTGAGCTTCATGCTCTTGCGCTCCAAACCACACCAGCAGAAGAGGAATAAGTCATGGATGAACGTACTAAAAATCAAATCGACGGTGAAATTGCCAGCCAAGATATTGTGCTGTTCATGAAAGGCACACCAGTGTTTCCGCAATGTGGGTTTTCCGCCGCTGTTGTGGGCGTGCTTTCCCATCTTGGGGTGAAGTTCCGCGGGGTTAACGTCTTAGAAGATGACGCCATTCGCGAAGGCATCAAGGAATACACCAATTGGCCAACCATCCCTCAACTCTATGTCAAAGGTGAGTTTGTTGGCGGTTGTGACATTATCCGTGAAATGTATGAAACCGGTGAATTGATCGAATTGCTTAATACCCGGGGTATTGATGTTAACCCGCAACCGATCAGCGGTTAATTGATCCCAAGATTAAATGCAATCAGGCCTTAACCGGGGAGCATCTCATAGGTGTTCCAATCGGTTTTAATGGCGTGGCGATCATAAAGGCTGCGGGCGCGGTAATTGTTATCGCGGGTGATCCAGCGCACCACCGGCCAATCTTTATCATTGGCAATCTCTTTTAACGCCATCAGCATCAATTCTCCCGCCTGCTGGCCTCGTGAGGCGGGGTCAACAAACAGATCATCCAGAAAGCCGATCTCTGCCCCACGCAATGGGCTTGGCATCCCCCTGAAATGGGCAAGACCGATCAGCTGATTGCCATCAAGGGCGACAAGCCCCGTCAACGGGTGGGTTTGATCCATCAACCAGCCCCAAGTTGTCTTAATGCCATCATCGGTCAATGTCGCGCGATAATGGTCGGCGTAGCCATGGTAAAGCGTCAACCATTGGTCGTAATGGTCTTGTTCTAAGGCTTTGATCGCAACGGTGGCCATGGGGTGATCCTATTCTTATTATTTGGGCAATATTTACCTTACAAGATGTAATTTTTTCTGGCAATCTCATGGCATGAATATGACACCCCATACATGGCTTTTGATGCTTACGCTTGGTCTGATTTGGGGCGGTACTTTTTTTCTTTCCGAAATTCTTTTGCTGGAATTATCGCCATTTCAGATCGTCTTTCATCGGGTCAGCATCGCCGCGTTGATTATGGTTCTATACCTTAAAATCAAAGGCATCGCCCTGCCCAAAGACGGCCGAACATGGGCGGCATTAGCGGTGATGGGGCTTTTAAATAACGCCATCCCCTTTTCGGCAATTGTTTTTGGCCAGCAATATATCACCGGCGGCATGGCCTCCATCCTCAATTCCACCACGGCGTTTTTTGGCGTGATGCTCTCTGGGCTGATCTTAAAAGAAGAAGCCATCACCGCCCCAAAATTCATCGGCGTGATCATGGGGATTCTAGGCGTGGTCATCATCATGGGGTTTGACACATTGTCGTCTTTATCCCTCACCAATATTGGGCAAATCCTGATTATCGTCTCATCGATCAGTTATGCTTTCGCGGGCATCTGGGGCAAGTTTCAGGTCAAAAACCTTGGGGTTGAAGTCACCGCCACGGGGATGCTGATCACCAGTTCGGTGTGGATGTTCATTCTTTCAACAACGGTGGAAGGCTTGCCGTTTGAAGCCTTATCCATGCGCTCTGCCCTGTCGATTCTGACCTTTGCCATTCTTTGCACGGCGGTGGCGTATCTGTTGTATTTTGCGATTTTAAAGCAAGCGGGGGCGGCAAACCTGACCCTTGTGACCATCATCATCCCGCCCTTTGCCCTGATCTTGGACGCGGTGGCATTGGGGGAGATGGTGTCCTTGCAAGAAATATTAGGATTTCTGGTGATCAGCATGGGGCTTTTGGTCATCAGCGGCAAATTGCGCTTCAAATACCCTTAAACCCTGCTTGCGGCTCAAAGCCCGAATTCAGGCCATAAAAAAGGCCGCTAAAAGCGGCCTTAATTGAAATGATCTTCTGATTAACGTGAGTAATATTCGATCACGAGGTTTGGTTCCATCTGAACAGGGTAAGGAACGTCAGCCAGTTCAGGAACAGCGTTCATGCTGCCCTTCATTTTGGCTTCATCAACGGTCAGATATTCAGGAATATCACGTTCAGCGGATGCCATAGCTTCCATAACCTGAGGGATGGTGCGAGACTTTTCTTTCATCTCAATAACATCACCAATTTTGATCATGACAGAAGGAATGTTACAGCGGCGACCGTTAACCATCACGTGACCGTGGTTAACCAACTGGCGCGCGGCAAAGACAGTCGGTGCAAATTTCATACGATAGACCAGCGCATCAAGGCGGCATTCCAGAATCCCAACAAGGTTCTGGCCTGTATCACCACGGCGGCGAACAGCTTCATCGTAATATTTGCGGAATTGCTTTTCGCCGATATTGCCGTAATAGCCTTTCAGCTTCTGCTTCGCCATCAACTGCACACCGTAATCGGTAGGCTTGCGGCGACGCTGACCATGCTGGCCAGGGGCGTATTCACGGGCGTTAACAGGTGATTTGGCGCGACCCCAAAGGTTCACACCAAGACGGCGATCAATTTTATGCTTAGAAGAACGACGCTTATGGTCAGTTTTAGGTGCCATTTTATGGACTCCATTTCATTGTTTTTGCCCCGGTAGTGCCACCATGGCCGGGTTAAAAGGCAATGTTATAAACATTCAATCTAACCACTTTCCCGAGAAGTGGTGAATATGTAGTGAAAATTGCCCGCCATGTCAAGCGTAGGCTTTGGTTTAGCCTTGATTGTCGCCGCTTCTTTTGATCGCTTTGACCATGCCATGCAAAGTGCGAATATCTTGTTCGGTCAAATCCGCCCGCCCAAACATGGCCATGATGTTGCGCATGACCCCGGGCTGCATATCTGGCGTTGCGAAAAACCCGCCTTTTTCAAGGTGTTTTTCCAATGTATCAAAGAAATATTGCTTGTCTTCTGACCGCGCCGATAGGGTATCGTCCTGTTGCTGGTCTTGAGG
>CALFYS010000052.1 GCA_937952245.1 uncultured Alphaproteobacteria bacterium
ATAAGGCATTGGATATGTTGATCAAGAATTGAACATGGTCAAAACCCCGATATGGCGATAGAATAAAGAAGAAGACCGCATCCCACCCCGCCAAAGCATGGGATGCGTGGAGGGGGACATGGCATCTCTAGCAACGATACCGCTTGAAAAATTACCCGTGGTCTCGGTTGATTTGGAAACAACTGGCCTGCGGCCTGCCCATGATCGGATTGTTCAGATCGGGGCGTGTGACCCATGGGATGAAACATCTCGGTTGGATCATCTGGTCAATCCAGGGGTGGCGATCCCCCAGACCAGCACAACCATTCATCATATTGATGATGCCATGGTGGAAGGGGCGGAAACCCTGCCACTGGTATTACCAAAATTAAAATCCATGATTGGCGCTAAGGTGATCATTGGCTTTAACATTGGCTTTGATCTGGCGGTGTTGATGCATGAAGCCGAACGTCATGGTTTGGAATGGGATTGGTCCGCCGCCCTGTGTTTGCGGCAATTGGGCAGCATTGCCCTTGGCGCGGAAGCCATGTTGGTGATGGGTGATCTTGATGCCATGGCCGGGCATTACGGTATTGATGTCGAAGACCGCCATACCGCCTTGGGCGATGCGCTGATCACCGGGCGGATTTACCGCGCCATGTTGCCGGATTTAAAGAAAAAAGGAATTGTCACGCTGGCCGATGCGTTGCGCGGGTTAAGCGGTTTGGATGATGCCCGAATGGCAACGGCGCGGGCAGGCTGGATTGATATTGCCGCCAGCCTTGGTCAGCCGATGTTAAACCGTGCCATTGAACGGATTGACCCTTACCCTTATCGCCACCGTATTGGTGATTTGATGTTGAAATCACCGCTGATCATGCCGCGCGACACCACCATCAGCCAAGCCGCTCGCCGCATGAAAGATGAAAAGATTGACTGCGTCTTTGTCGGTGATGACACCGCTTCGGTTGAAGGCATTGTCTCAGAACGTGATTTTGTTCACGCGCTTTCCCATACATTTGAAGAAGTGGCACGAACACGGGATCTGCCTTTGGGCGATATTATGTCCACGCCGGTGATCACCGTCTCGGAACGTGATTTCATGCATATTGCCTTGGGGCGGATCAGCCGCCTTGATATTCGCCATCTCGGGGTGACGGATGATCAAGGGTTGTTTTCGGGCTGGATTTCAACCCGTGAGTTAATTCGCCAGCGGGCGACCTCTGCCATGGTGATTGGTGATCAATTGGGGCACGCCCAATCAGGGCAAGATATGGCGGATGCGCTAAACGCCTTGCCGATGTTGGCCAATTCATTGCTTTCCGATGGCGTGAGCGGGCATGACATTGCCGCCGTGATCAGTGGTCAATATCGTTCAGCCTTAAGCCAAGCGGCGCAATTGGCCGAAGCGGATTTGGCCAAAGAAGGGGAGACGCCGCCCCGTGCCTATGCTGTTTTGGTGTTAGGGTCAGCCGGACGGGGGGAGAGCCTGTTGGCGGCGGATCAAGACCATGCGATTATTTTCGCTGATGGCGATGATGGTGCTGACGGTAATAATGGTAATAACGGTGATGATGAAGCCGCTGGCGTTTATTTCCGCCGTTTGGGGGCAAAAATTTCCGATTATCTGGATGAAGCGGGCATTCCCTATTGCCTTGGAAAAGTCATGTCCAGTGAAGAAAAATGGTGCCGTTCATTGTCAGGCTGGCGGCAGGCGATTTCGTCATGGGTTAAAAAAGGCCGTCCTGAAGATTTGTTAAGCGTTGATATTTTCTTTGATGGTGAGGCGGTTTATGGCGATATGAGTTTGGCGCGCGACCTGCAACAAGCCATGCAAAGCAAAGCCACCAGACGTCCTGATTTTTTGAAGCAATTGGCTGGCAACCTTGGCAGTCATGGTGGCGGGTCAACCTTCTTTGGCGGGGTCAAAACCGAAGGAGGGCGGTTCAACATCAAGAAATATCTGCTCTTGCCCTTGGTGGAAACATTACGAATTTTGGCAATTTCTCGCGGCATATCTGAACGGAGCAGCGGCGGCCGGGCATCGGCTCTCTATCAGTCGGGCACCGTGCCATCAGAAGTGCCGCAATTGGCCGAAGATATTCATTTTTGTTTGAAATTGGTCTTGCGCCAGCAAATCAGCGATATTGCTTCAGGGGATTTGCCCACCACCAAGGTTGAAATGGCGGGGCTGAGCGCCTCGGAAAAACAAGTGCTTAAATCCATCCGTGGCCGTGTCAGCCTATTGCCGAATGTCGTCCAAGATTGCTTGTTTTAAAGCACGGGATCGGCGATAACATTACCCATCACGGGTTAAAAAACAGCAGGTTTCAAAACGATGCAAAAGATTTTCATCACAGGCACCGCGGGGTTTATCGGCTTTCATCTGGCACAGAACCTGCTTGAGCGTGGCCACGAAGTGATCGGTTTTGATGGCATGACCGATTATTACGATGTGTCGTTAAAAGAACGCCGCCATCAAGTGTTGATGGAAAATCCAAAATTTACCGCTGTTCACGGAATGTTGGAAGATTTCGACGCGCTGGAAAAGGTGTTTAACCAACACAAGCCTGATGTGATTGTGCATTTGGCGGCGCAGGCAGGGGTGCGCTATTCGATTGATAACCCACGGTCATATGTTGATTCAAACCTGATCGGCAGTTTCAATATCATGGAAATGGCAAAGCAATTTCAGGTGGCGCATTTATTGATGGCCTCCACGTCATCGGTCTATGGCGCCAATACCGATATGCCTTTTGATGAAAACCAGCCAACCAAACATCAAATGTCATTCTACGCCGCCACGAAAAAAGCCAATGAAGCCATGTCGCATTCCTATGCTCATATTTTTGGCATCCCGACCACCATGTTCAGATTCTTCACGGTCTATGGCCCATGGGGGCGGCCTGATATGGCGCTGTTTAAGTTTACCCGCGCCATGATGGCAGATGAGCCGATTGATGTGTATAACCATGGCAAAATGCAACGGGATTTTACCTTCGTGACCGATCTGGTGGAGGGTATTGCCCGCCTGATCCACGCCATTCCCCCCGCGCCTGATGCCCAGCAAGATCCCATCAAAGGCGATAGTCTTTCGCCGGTCGCGCCATGGCGGGTGGTGAATATCGGCAATGGTCACACGGTGGAATTGATGGATTATATCAAGGCGCTGGAGACTTCCTTAGGGATTGAAGCCAAAAAGAACATGATGGAGATGCAGCAAGGTGATGTTCCGGCAACGCTGGCGTCAAACGATTTGCTGAAAGCCTTAACCGGCTTCACCCCTGAAACGTCAGTAGAAGAAGGCGTAAAAGCCTTCGTCGAATGGTATAAATCGCATTATAACCATTAACCTGCATAACCATTAATACGCTTTGCCCGCTGGATCAAATTTGAACGAACGCCAAAACAAAACCCCGCAAGATAACCCGCCGCTTGATTACGTGATCTTGGTGGCCTTGACTATATCAACCGTGGCCTTATCAACGGATGTGATGTTGCCGGCCATGGGGTTGCTTGGATCAGCCTTTGACTTGGCCAATATCAATGACACGCAATATGTGGTGTCGGTGTTCTTCCTTGGTTTTGCCCTAGGCCAATTGGTGGTGGGGCCGCTCTCAGACAGTGTTGGGCGGCGGCCTGTGGTGCTCTGGGGATATGGGCTTTTCCTGTTGGGATGTGTCTTGTCGATTTTTGCCAGCACTTGGCCGATGATGCTGGTGGGGCGGTTCTTGCAAGGGCTTGGGGCGGCGGCGCCTCGGATTGTCACCGTTGCCATGGTGCGCGATGATTATAAAGGCCGGATGATGGCAAAGATTATGTCGGTGGTGATGGCGGTATTTATAATCGTGCCTGCCCTCGCGCCAGCCTTGGGGCAAGTCTTAATCTATATGGGCGGCTGGCGAATGGCCTTTACAGGCTTGGTGCTGGTGGCCTTGCCAACAGCCCTTTGGTTTATGGTACGAATGCCTGAAACCTTGCCGCAAGACCGCCGCTTGCCGTTTTCAATCGCCGCCATTGCCCATGGGCTTGGGGTGATCTTTAAAACGCGCGTCACCATGGGATACACCATCGCGGGCGGGTTGATCTTTGGCTTATTCTTAGGCTATCTCAGCACCGCCCAACAAATCTTTCAGACCAGTTTTAATAAAGGCGATTGGTTCGCGGTTTATTTTGGCATGGCGGCCTTATCGATTGGCAGCGCGTCCTATTTGAATTCGCATATGGTGATGATGATGGGAATGCGGAGGCTCAACCATGGAGCGGTAACGCTATTCACGCTGACCTCATGTTGCTTTTTGGCGCTGATGGTGATGGGGCTTGGTGGTGTGCCACCCTTTTGGGTGTTCATGATCTGGCTTTTGATTTCCTTTTTCTTTATTGGGATCATGTTTGGAAATGTCATGGCATTGGCCATGGAACCGCTGGGGGAATTCGCTGGCTTGGGTTCAGCTTTCATTG
This sequence comes from uncultured Alphaproteobacteria bacterium, assembly GCA_937952245.1. Classification (GTDB taxonomy): domain Bacteria; phylum Pseudomonadota; class Alphaproteobacteria; order Puniceispirillales; family UBA1172; genus JAGWAQ01. Next base: position 4,441 of record CALFYS010000052.1, read on the forward strand.
GTGCTGTTTCAACCGCCATCTCACTGCCCTTAGGCTGGGTGATCAGCGACCGCTATGATGGCACGGTCTATCCTTTGGTGATGGGATTTGCTTTCCTAGGGGCGGCGGCATTGGTGGTGATGTTCTGGACAGACCGCAAGCGTGAAGGCTAAAAACAGATAAAAAGGACAGAAGATGTTAAAGAAAACATTATTTTCAACATTGACCACCATGCTGGCCACGACCATGTTGATGCAGCAACCTGCTTTGAGCGATGATGCGGCGATAGAAGCCATGGGCGAATATCTGATGTTCCAAGATTATCAATCGGGCATCATCATGCCGCAACAGATTGATCAGTCTATTTTTGAGCGGGTGGTATTTATCGACACAAGATCAGAAGATGAATTTACCGCCGCCACCATCCCCGGTGCCAGCCATATCGAATGGCGTGAGGTGATCGAGCGGATTGATGAAATCCCCGAGGATCAAAAGACGATTTTATTCTGCAACACAGGCGCGCTTTCTGCCCAAGCGGTATTTGCTTTACGCGTCGCCGGGCGGGATAATGTCTTGGTCTTGCAAGGTGGGTTTTCAGGCTGGCAAGAAAACGCGGCTTACCAGCCCGAATAAGATATTAATTGGCGGTGCCAATCTGATGCTGGGTTGCGGACAGCGCGGGAATTTTTTCAGGTGTCATGGCGTAATATTGAATATCTGGATCACTCTTTAAGGCATAGATTGTGCCGCCATTACCATCATCAATCTGATCATAAAGCGATGTGTTATTGAGGGTTGCCGTTGTGACCTGCGCCACGTCGCCATCAATGGTGGAATAAATCACGCCATCCAAATCCCACGATACCGATGAGTTGCTAGCAAGTTCATAGGTTCCATTGCTGTAATTCCAATCCGACATATCAAAATTAATCACTTCCGCATTGGTAACATAAGAATTGATGGAAGTTGGGTCGCTGGACAGGTTGATGTAATCAATGGCGGTTGTTTCATAAATCGAAACATCAAATGAACCGATCAAACCATCAATCACATTGGTGCCGTCCGAAATAGACGCAAAGCCGCCCATAAAGGATATATCAGCAGAACCGCCACCAGAGCCGCTATGCCCTGTATTGGAATAAATGACTTTCATGGCTTGGCTTTCGCCGTTGAAATTGGTGTTGATCGTGCCGTCAATATCAGCATAGGTCTGGCCATTGATGGCAAGATCATTGAAGTCAACCGTACCGGTCACGGCGGTGGTCTCGTAATTCAAGTTAACGGTGTAATCAACGGAGCCCGAGCCTTGCAAGTTGGACGTGAATGTCGCAAACCCGTTGCTGTTGTAGCTGGTCGGTACGGTGACCGTGGTTGAACCCCGCCCCAAAGCAAGGCCTGAACGGGTGAATGTGGCCGAGCCCGCGTAACTTTCCGAAACCAAACCCGCGTATTTACTGTTGTAAAGCGCCAGCTGTTCACTATTCTCAACACCTTGCAGCAAAGACGGGTCATTGGCGAGGGAATAACTGCCGGAGTCTTCTTTGACGCGCAGATAAAGCGGTGTTTCCCCACCAATCAAGAACCCCAGAAGGCGGCTGTCAAAATTAACACTTTCAAATCCGGCTTCTTCCAATTCGCCTTCGGGAATACCCAATTGTTCAGCCAAGCCAGAGCTCAAGACATAACTGGCAATATCACCGATATTGACGTTGCCGTCTTCATCGCCGGCGACATTGCTGGTTACAAGGGTGACAATATCTTCGATGGTCTCAACGGTCTCAGGGGTCAGAACAGGGCCGGTGATTTGGGTTTCGCCGCCCTCACTATCACCTTCGCC
>CALFYS010000053.1 GCA_937952245.1 uncultured Alphaproteobacteria bacterium
GCTTCAGCGCCTTCATCCAACAATGCAATCACCGCATCGATCCCAACCGTCGCCCCCACTTCAGCGGTGATGGAGGCGATCACCCCCGCCGCCGGCGCTGGGACTTCTAACGTCACCTTATCGGTTTCAAGTTCAGCCACAGGTTCATCCAAAGCAACCGCTTCACCCGCTGATTTAATCCAGCGCGCGATGGTCGCTTCTGATACTGATTCGCCCAATGGTGGAACTTTGATTTCAATGCTCATGATTTTCTCTTTCTTGCCATCAATCTAGCGTCATTTACGATTTATTCAGCGACATTGGATACCGCGTCAGGATTAAGCGAAAGCGCATCCTGAACCAGTTTATTCTGTTCTTTTAAGTGGCGTGACATACTGCCCGTTGCCGGCGATGCCGCTTCGGGGCGACCGATATATCTTGGCCGTGAATATTTCCCGCCAACATCAGCCATCACCGCTTCGATCCGGTGATCGACAAAATCCCAACCGCCCATATTTTTGGGTTCTTCCTGACACCAGATAATTTCCGCGTCAGGCCGTTCGGATAAAATCCGCTGTAACGTGCGATGCGGGAATGGATAAATCTGCTCCAACCGAATGATGCTAATATTATCAATCCCAGCCTCTTCACGGGCGGCCAATAAATCGTAATAGACTTTGCCAGAACAAATCACGATCCGTTCAGCCTTTTCGGCAATCTTGCGATCATGTTCTTCAATGACACGGTGGAATGTGCTGCCATTGGTCAATTCATCAAGACGTGAAACACAGCGCTTATGCCGCAGTAATGACTTTGGTGTCATGACGATCAGCGGTTTGCGGAAATCACGTTTTAACTGCCGCCGCAAGACGTGGAAATAATTGGCGGGCGTGGTGCAATTGACCACCTGCATATTATCTTCGGCGCAAAGTTGCAGATACCGTTCAAGACGTGCCGATGAATGTTCAGGCCCTTGCCCTTCATGGCCATGGGGCAGCAACATCACCAACCCGCTCATGCGGAGCCATTTGGCTTCCCCTGAAGAAATGAACTGATCAACAATCACCTGCGCGCCATTGGCAAAATCACCAAATTGCGCTTCCCACATCACCAAAGCGTTCGGTTCAGCCTGAGAGAACCCATATTCAAAGCCCAAAACAGACGCTTCGGAAAGCGGCGAATCGATCACTTCAAAATAATTCTGTTCAACATTCAGATGATTAAGCGGGGTGTGTCGGTCGCCAGAGGATTGATCGACAAAAACAGCGTGGCGTTGGCTGAAAGTGCCGCGGCAAGAATCCTGCCCTGACAATCGAACCGATTGGCCTTCCATCAACAATGTGCCGAAAGCCAATTGTTCAGCCGTCGCCCAATCAATGCCTTCACCGCTTTCAAGGGCTTTCTTCCGGCCATCAATCACCCGCTGTAATTTCGAATGAATCATCAGCCCATCAGGAACAGTGGTCATGGCTTTGCCAACAACCGCGGCTTGCTCTTCGGTGATGGAGGTTTGCCCCCGGCGATCTTCACCATGGGCGGTGCGGAAACCTGACCACTGGCCTTCCAGCCAATCGGCTTTATTCGGGCGATAGCTGGTGCCGGCTTCAAATTCTTCATCCAAATAGCGCAAATTGGCATCAACGATTGTTTGCGCTTCTTCCGGCGACATTGTGCCTTCTTGGATGAGCTTATCGGCATAAAGTTTGCGGACAGATGGATGCGATTTAATCTTGCCATACATCAACGGCTGGGTGAATGAAGGTTCATCCCCTTCGTTATGACCGAAACGGCGATAACAAATCAGATCAATCACCACATCAGATTTAAACTGTTGCCGGAATTCAGTGGCGATACGGCAGACGTGAATAACCGATTCAACATCATCACAATTGACGTGGAAAATCGGCGACATGACCATTTTCGCAACATCGGTTGGATAGGGTGATGAACGTGAAAACGCCGGATCCGTGGTGAAGCCAATCTGGTTGTTGATGATCATATGCATCGACCCGCCGGTGCGATACCCCCGCAAAGCAGAAAAGGCAAAAGTTTCAGCGACAATTCCTTGCCCCGCAAACGCCGCATCACCATGAATCAACAGTGGCAAGACCGCGGTTCGGTCTTCATCTTTGCGCTGATTCTGTTTGGCTCGGCTCCGGCCAATCGCCACCGGGTTCACGACTTCCAAATGCGATGGGTTGGCGTTGAGCGTCAAATGCACTTCTTTGCCGTCAAATTCACGGTCAGCGGAATTGCCCATATGATATTTCACATCACCAGACCCGCCAGCTTCTTCAGGGTTGGCAGGGTTGCCCAGAAATTCTGAAATAATGGCGCGGAACGGCTTTGATAACACATTATGCAAAACATTGAGGCGGCCACGGTGCGCCATGCCCACCACGACTTCTTCCAACCCCAATTGTGAACCACGCTTCATCACCTGTTCCAGCGCAGGGATCACCGCTTCACCGCCATCAAGGCCAAAACGCTTGGTGCCGACATATTTCTTATGGAGATATTGTTCAAAATTTTCAGCGGAAACGAGGCGTTCATAAATCGCCATTTTCCCACGTTTGGTAAAGGTGGTTTGGTTGCGGATGCCTTCAATACGCTCTTGAATCCAAGCCTTTTGTTCCGGGTCTTGGATATGCATGAACTCAACGCCAATGGTGCTGCAATAGGTATCGCGCACAATCGACAGAATTTCCCGTAAAGTCGCAACCTCTTTGCCCAGCACAAAATTGATAAAGATCGGGCGATCCATATCGCTTTCGTTAAAGCCATAGGTAACAGGGTCCAATTCAGGGTGATAAATCTTCTGGCCCAACCCAAGAGGGTCAAGCTTCGCCATCAAGTGACCACGGATACGATACGCCCGAATAAGCATAATCGCCCGAATGGAATCAAGGGTGGCGGCGCGAATATCCAGATCATTATGGGAGGAGGATTTCCCGCCAGAAGACTTTCCTAGATTGCCTTGCCCCAGATTACCTTG
>CALFYS010000054.1 GCA_937952245.1 uncultured Alphaproteobacteria bacterium
ATCAGGGGCATCATCATGATCAAGAAATCCATGACCATCCGAGGCCACCGCACCTCAATTTCATTGGAAGCCCCGTTTTGGGATTACCTGCAACAGGTCGCTCAATCCCGCGGCCTATCGGTCAGCGCCCTTGTGGCGGAGATTGATGATCAGCGCACCCAAGCCTTGATGGCTGGGCAAAACAAAGAGGGCGAAACCGACATGGCCACAGGCGGGCTTTCCAGCATGATCAGGGTTTATCTTTTGCAAGCGGCGTTAAATACCGCCCAAAAATAATTAAGGCGAAAAACCACAACCTGAAAACTGGTAAAACAAGACAGATTTTAGTCGCCCCGACCACGATAGTGCCGTCAATTAAATTTAGGCTAATTTCAAAATTTGAGTTAATCTGATCTTCAATAACCACGTGAACCCTATGTTCACCAATAGTGTTGCCAGCCTATCAGCGCGGCAACCATCAGATGGAGGCGGTCATGCGTCTAGGAATTCTACAGGCTGGCGAGAACAGTAAAAATATGCCCGAAGGCACGCCTGCCTATCCTGAATTATTCACCGGTCTTTTTGATCGCGCTGGAGCTGGCTTTGACATCACTTTTGTGCAAGTCCGGTTGGGCGAATTCCCGCAATCGGTTGATGAATATAACGCCTATCTTGTCACTGGCAGCGCCGCCGGCGTTTATGATGAATTGGATTGGATCGCTCCATTGGAAGATTTCATCCGCTCCGCCTATGCCGCGGGCAAACCTCTGGCTGGGATTTGCTTTGGCCACCAGGTGATCGCCAATGCCCTTGGCGGTAAGGCTGAAAAATCAGAAAAAGGATGGGGTTGCGGTGTCAGAACACTGCCGATTATTGATAAAGGCCATATCTTCACCCAAGATGACCAAGACTCCACCCTTCTTTATATGCACCAAGACCAAGTCACCCAAGCCCCGCCGGAGGCTACGGTTCTGATCGGGGATGATTTCTGCCCTGTTGCCAGTTTCGCCATTGGTGATCAGGTCTTGTGTTTCCAAGGCCATCCTGAGTTTACCCCGCAAGTGATCGCGGGCATCACTGATTTACGGCAAGATGACATTGGCGCCGAACGTGCCGCCCAATGCCACGCCAGCCTTGCCACCCCCCATGAAGGGGATGACATTGGCCGTTTGATCACAGCATTCCTGATCAACGCCGCCAAGCAAACTGAACAAGCAGCCACCCAAGCAGTCTAGAGTTTTTTTCATGCGCTATATTCTCGGTCTGGATACAGGCGGAACCTTTACGGATGCCGCGATTATTGATGCTGAAAGCGGCGTGTTGATGGCGAAGGCCAAATCGCCCACCACACGGCATGATCTTTCCATTGGTCTTGGCCATGCCATTAATCAAGTGGTCAACAGCCTTAACGAAGACCAGCGGCAAGCCATCAGCCGGGTCAGCCTTTCCACCACCCTTGCCACCAATGCCGTGGTGGAAGGCATGGGCGGGCGTGTTGGCCTGATCATGATCGGGTTTGAACCATCAGCCCTTGAGCGCAATAACCTCGGGCAAGTGATTAATGAAGACCCGGTGATCTTTGTTGCTGGCGGCCATAAATCAGACGCGAAACCGCAGGCGGAACTGGATGTCTCCGCTCTCGATGATTTTATTGAAAAGCATAAAGATGACATCAGCGCGGTGGCCATCGCGGGGCATTTTGCGGTTCGGAATCCTGAACATGAACTGGCGGCGCGTGATTATCTTCGGCAAAAAACAGATTGGCCCGTGACCTGCAGTCATGAATTGTCATCGGCATTAGGGGGGCCGAAACGCGCCCTCACCGCATTGCTGAACGCGCGTTTGATTAATTTGCTCGACCGCCAGATCACCGCCACCGCGGAAATCATCAAAACCGCCAATCTCAACGCTGATTTGATGGTGGTCAAAGGTGATGGCTCATTGGTCAGTGCTGATTTTGCCCGCCTTCGTCCGGTGGAAACCATTCTTTCCGGCCCTGCCGCCAGCCTTTCTGGGGCGGCGCATTTGGTGGGGGAACAAAACGCCCTTGTTGCTGATATTGGCGGCACCACCACCGATATTGCTGTTTTGGAAAGCGGTTACCCCCGCCTGTCGGAACATGGCGCCACCATCGGCGGATGGTCAACCATGGTGGAAGCGGCAGACATAAGAACAGGCGGTCTTGGCGGCGATAGTGAAGTCCGGCTTGTTGATCGCGGCATGATCGGCGGTGTCCGCCTTGGACCACGGCGGGTTATTCCCATCTCTGTTTTGGCCGCTTCCCATGACCAGATCAACACCTGGCTTGAATCGCAATTGCTCAACCCCGTGGCCAGTGAAACCGACGCCCGCTTTGTCTTGCCGTTGTTTGAAGGTGAGCCGCCAACATGGTTGACCCGCTCTGAAACCCGCATGGCGATCACCTGCCGCGACCAAGGGTTAAAGCCCATCGCAGAATTGGCGGAAACACGATTGGCCCTAGGGGCGATTGATCGCCTTGTCAGCCGTGGTTTAATCGCCATCTCCGCCTTCACCCCAACCGATGCCGCTTTAATTACAGGCGCTTTTTCAGGTTATGATCGTGATATTGCCCTGAAAGCCGCGGAATTAATGGCACGGCAACGAAGCGGGGCGGGCACGCCGCAAGCCGCCAATGCTGAACATTTCGCCAAGATGGTGTTGGAACGCCTGACGGTGCAATCATCTCTTGCCCTGCTTGACAGTGCTTTTGCCCATCAAGGCAAAGGGGAGAACGCCGCCAGCAAAAATGCCATTTTGGAATCGCTGATTGTTGAGGCCAGTCAAACCGCCCATGATAACACCGCAACACATGGCGATGATCAAGGCCAGACCGATGCTTTGGTCAGCACCTCCATTCGGCTCAATTATCCTTTGATTGCTTTGGGTGCCTCCGCCCATTGCCATTACCCCACCATCGCAAAAGCCATGGGGGCAGAATTGGTGGTGCCGGAAGATGCTGATGTTGCGGGGGCGGTGGGTGCCGCCGCGGGTTCAATCCGCCAGCGGTCGAGCATCACCGTCACCATGCCAAGCGATGGGACGTATCGAGTGCATTTGCTGTCCGGGCCAATGGATTTCAATTCAATGGATGCCGCCCTCAATCACGCGGAGGAATGCGCCAAAGAAGATGCTCAAGAAAAAGCTGAAACCGCCGGCGCAAAGGGGATTGTTGTCTCCGCTGACCGCAAGGTTAAGATCGTGCAATTAAGCGCGGATAAAACCTTATTTATCGAGGCCACGATCTCAGGTCTGGCCACCGGCACCCAGCGATAATTCCTGCGATAACATCAACGACCAACAAAATTTTAGGAAACAAATGGCGATGGTGGGCCTGGAGGGACTTGAACCCCCAACAACACCGTTATGAGCGGTGCGTTCTAACCAATTGAACTACAGGCCCTATCGCAAGTGGGTGATTACCCTTCCAAGAAACTCCGCAATTTACGCGACCGTGACGGATGCTTCAACTTCCGAAGCGCTTTGGCCTCGATCTGTCGGATGCGTTCACGGGTAACGCTAAATTGCTGGCCAACTTCTTCAAGCGTATGGTCTGTATTCATGCCAATGCCAAAGCGCATCCGCAAGACACGTTCTTCACGGGCGGTCAAACTGGCCAATACTCTTGTGGTGGTTTCACGCAAATTGGAATGAATCGCCGCATCAAGAGGTTGAACCGCGTTTTTATCTTCGATGAAATCACCAAGATGGCTATCTTCTTCATCCCCTACAGGCGTTTCAAGGCTAATCGGTTCTTTCGCGATTTTCAGCACTTTGCGCACTTTATCAATCGGCATGGAAAGCTTTTCCGCCAATTCTTCAGGGGTTGGCTCACGGCCAATTTCATGCAGCATATGACGTGATGTACGCGTCAATTTGTTAATGGTTTCAATCATATGCACTGGAATTCGGATGGTCCGCGCCTGATCCGCGATCGAACGGGTGATGGCCTGACGAATCCACCATGTCGCATAGGTTGAAAACTTATAGCCGCGGCGATATTCAAATTTATCAACAGCCTTCATCAGGCCGATATTGCCCTCTTGAATCAAATCAAGGAATTGCAGCCCGCGGTTGGTGTATTTCTTGGCGATGGAGATCACCAAACGCAAATTGGCTTCCACCATCTCTTTTTTAGCGCGGGCAGCTTCACGTTCACCGCGCTGAACCACCTGAACCAATTCTTTAAACTCAGGCACGGTCATGCCAATTTCGGTCATCATTTGGGAAATATCCTTGCGGATTTCAGTGACCTCTTTTTCATATTTGGTCATCAATTTTTCCCATGCCTTTGTATTGGCATCTTCGCCCGGCCACTGGCTCAACAATTCAGACCCTGCCCAATGCTGAAGGAATTGTGGACGCTTAATCCCTGACTTTTCAGCCAACCGCAACAATTGGCCTTCCAATGAAGACAAATGACGGTTGAGCGTGAACAATTCATCAAGAAGCGCTTCGATGCGGCCGGTGTTCAGAATAATGCCATCCATCTGTTCGATCAGAAGAATGCGCAATTCCTGATAACGGGTTTCGGTTTTCACCGAAGGCTGGCTGCCACGCTTGATTGTGCTGATCCGGCGATCCCGCAAGGTCGCTAATTCTTTATAGGTGACGGCCACTTGGTCAACCATGCTGACAACATCATCACGGACGGAATCTTCCATGGCGGCAAGGGAGAGGCTCATATCATCGGCTTCGGCCTTATCACCGTCGCCTTCGGTGTTTTCTTCACCGTTTTCAGCGTTTTCCTGCTCCTCGTCTTCGTCCTCGTCTTCTTCGGCATCATCAACCGCGTTTTCCAAAACGTCGCCTGATCCCATTTCATCGGGCAAGCCCGGGTCATTATTCAAACTTGGGTCAGCGTTGGCACGGTTATAAGTGGTGTCGAGATCAATCAGATCGCGCAGAAGAACTTCACCAGTATCCAGCATATCACGCCAATAAAGAAGCGCGCGGATGGTCAAAGGTGATTCGCAAATACCGCCCAACAGCAATTCACGGCCAGCTTCAATGCGCTTGGCGATAGCAATTTCACCTTCACGGGTGAGCAGTTCAACACTGCCCATCTCACGCAGATACATCCGCACCGGATCATCAGACCCACGGGCTTCATCGGAAAGATTGCCCGAAGATTTCTCATTGCCGTCACTCTCGTCTTCGGCATCATCCGTGTCAGCGTGATCAACAACATTAACGCCGAGGCTGTTCAGCTCCGCCATCACGTCTTCGATTTGCTCCGAGGTTAACTCGCCTTGAGGCAGGGCTTTGTTCAATTCATCATGGGTAACAAAACCACGCTCTTTGCCTGTCCGCAACAGCGCTTTGATGGCTTCGGAATTGACGTCAACAACAGGGGTTTCAGGCGTGCCGCTGTCATTCGCCGCATCCATAGCCTCGTTGTTATCAGCATCTTTCTTTTGTGATTTTGGCGCCATAATTAACCTGTCATATCCGGTTGAGATCGTCTCATGGGTGATCGGCTTGGTTTCGATTTAGGCTTCGCGGCCTCTAATCTGATCACTTCCGATAATCGCTTCCTTGCCTCATCTATATTAAGCGATGAAGGGTCAAAACGAATTCGGCTTTCCATCCCCCTCAATAAAGCTGAGCTCGTTATCTCATTATATCCATATTCACTTAAATGATGGCGAAGACCATCATCGTCAAGGTCTGAATGACTTGATATAACATTTATAACAGTTTGTCTCAGTTTTTCCATCTTTTCGTCATGAAATTGCAAAACACTGAGTTGTTCATAAAAGTCATCCATCAATTGCGGGTGTTCCACAATCAGCGCAAGGATCAATTTTTGGCGCGCGCCAGCAACGGGGCTGGGGCGATTTGACCGTTTATAGCGAATCGCAAACTGCCCCTGGCCATGATCCCGCACCATTTGGCGCATGGCGCTGATCCGGCGTTCCACTTCATCCCCGATGGATGCTCGCATTTGGCCATTGCTGATCTCACGAACATAACCGCGAATATCCTGCCAAAAAGCCGCGCGTTGATCCGGCTCATCAAGATTATATTGCTCAGCGGTGCCATCCCACAGCCCATCCATCCATGAAATGGTCTCGCGCAGCAATTGGGCAAAAGCCTCACGCCCTTGGGTTTTGATCAAATCATCAGGGTCAACCCCCACCGGCAATAAAGCCAAGCGCAAGGTCTTGCCCGGCTCCAATAAAGGCAAAGAGCGGATCAAGGCTTTCAGCGCCGCCGCTTTGCCAGCGTGGTCACCATCAAAGCAAAGGATTGGTTGATCATCCATCCGCCACAGCAATTTGATCTGTTCTTCGGTTAAGGCTGTTCCCAAAGGCGCCACCGCCGCCGCCGCCCCCGATTGGTGGATAGCGATCACATCCATATAGCCTTCCGCCACCACCAGCGGCAGGCCTTGCCGCACCGCAACCCGCGCCAGCGCCATGCCATATAACGTATGTTTTTTCTGGAAGGTTGGGCTTTCTGCGGAATTAAGATATTTCGGTTGCTGATCATCATCCAAGGCGCGCGCCCCGAAAGCGATCACTTGCCCGCGATTATCGGTAATCGGAAACATCAAGCGATGGCGGAACATCTGATAGCGGCTTTGGTCACGGTCAGAAATGCGCACCAGCCCTGTTTCAATAATCTCATCAGCCGTATGGCCAAATTTCATCAGGCTTTCCTGAAGCCCTGAACGCGGGGCAAAGCCCAAACGAAATGTTTCAATCGCGCTTTGATCAATGCCGCGTTTTTTCAAATAAGCCACAGCAGGGTTATTGCCATCCAACAGCGCGGATTGGAATTGCCTTGCCGCTTCATCCATAATCACCAGCGATTTGTTTCGTTTCGCCGCCAGCTCCGGGTCTTGCGGGCGCGATTGCGGGACTTCCATCCCCGCGGCATCCGCCAATTGCCGCACCGCGTCCATAAAGCCAAGCCCTTCTTTTTCTCTGAGAAAGGAAATGGCATCACCGCTGACCCCGCAACCAAAGCAATGGTAATAGCCATCGGTATCACGAACATGAAAAGACGGTGTTTTTTCATTATGGAAAGGGCAAAGCCCGGTATGCCGGTCGCCTTTTTTCGTCAATTTAACATGGCGGCCGATCACCTGCGAAAGGCTTGTGCGACGACGCAATTCATCCATGAAATGTGACGGTAAGGACATTTCAGCTCCAGCTTAACGTGATGGTTTGAGTATGGCATGGCCAGCGCGTAATGCCAATCCACAGCAGGATAATCCTACTGGTTGCAACAGCCTCAATTTGATTGCTTTAAAGGCTTATTGCCCCAACAGCCGTGCTTTGATCGCGCCACTGGCCGCGCCAAAATCCATCTGGCCAGCATAATGTTCCTTAAGATGGCCCATCACCTTGCCCATATCTTTAATCGATTCGGCACCTGTGGATTGTATCGCCGCTGAAATCGCATCAGCAACCGCGGCTTCATCCATTTGTTCGGGCAAGAATGTTTTGATAATGACGATTTCATCATCTTCAGATTGCGCCAGTTCTTCGCGGCCGCCCTCACGGTACATTTTGGCTGATTCCTGACGCTGCTTGATCATCGTCTGCAGCATAGACAGGATTTCATCATCGCTGATCCCATCAGTATTCCCTTTGCTTCTGGCGGCAATATCTTTGTCTTTCAACGCCGCTGTGATCAGACGAAGAGTGCTGACTTCTTTTGCTTCTCCAGCCTTCAACGCCGACTTCAAAGAAGATTGAATTGTATCACGCATCTGATTCCCTCATGGTTTAACTGCAGGGGTTACCTTGGGTTTAAAGCGGTTCATTTGACCCGCCTATTCAAAAGTACAGCCCTTTTAAACGAAGGCTGGATGAACATCAAGAAAAGAACAAAACCCGCTGATTTGCGCTGATTAATTCAGCAAATCCATTTTATGCAAAATACAAGATGATGGTTTTAAAAAATTGATTGTCGGTATATCTTGACGTTTAGCAAGCGATCGCATAGAAGATCAAAAATCTTAAGGGGCTCATCGCTTTGGAACGGATGTCACAGACTTTACTTGATCGTATCGCAGCAACCAACCAATCCCCAACAGCATTATTGATTCTTGAAGACGGCACAATTTTTGAAGGCACTGGTTTCGGTGCGGAATCAATTCGCGTGGGTGAAGTTTGCTTTAACACATCAATGACTGGCTATCAGGAGATCATGACAGATCCATCTTACGCTGGCCAGATCATCACATTTACTTTTCCCCATATCGGCAATACAGGCACAAACGCCCTTGATATTGAAACCGATACGCCAGCGGCATTAGGGATGGTCACAAGGCTCAACCCTACTGACCCATCGAATTACCGTGCGCTTGACCATTTATCATCATGGCTCACAAAGCATGATCTGCCGGGCATTGGCGGCATTGATACACGCGCCCTCACCCATCACATCCGTGAAAATGGCGCGCCAAAAGGCGTGATCGCGGTCAATATGAAGGGTGAATTTGATCGCGACGCGCTGATCAAAATGGTACAGGATTGGCCGGGGCTTAAGGGCATGGATCTGGCAAAATCTGTCACCCGCGCCCAAGAAGAAGACTGGCAACAAGGCCTGTGGACCATGGCCAGCGAAGCCTATGATAACAACACGTCAGGTGAGATTAACATCATCGCCCTTGATTACGGTTGTAAGCATAATATTTTGCGCTGCCTGACCGATGTCGGGTTTAATGTTCATGTTGTGCCCGCCACCACCTCTGCCGCTGATATTCTGGCCATGTCGCCCGATGGCGTGTTCTTATCAAACGGCCCGGGTGATCCTGCCGCCACCGCCGATTACGCTGGCGGTGAGATCAAAACCCTTGCCGAAGAAGGCTTGCCCATCTTTGGGATTTGCATTGGCCATCAGCTGATCGCCGAAGCCTTTGGCGCATCCACCTTTAAAATGGCACGGGGGCATCGTGGCGCGAACCATCCGGTTAAAGACCTCGCCACTGGCAAGATTGAAATCACCAGCCAAAACCACGGTTTTGCGGTTGATCCTGAAAGCTTGCCTGATCATCTGGAAGTCACCCATCTTTCTTTGTTTGATGGCAGTGTCGAAGGGTTACGCCACACATCATTGCCTGTGTTTTCGGTGCAATATCATCCGGAATCATCCCCAGGCCCCCATGACTCCCAATATCTATTCCGCAGATTTGCAGACCTTGTCTTAACAGAACGTAAGAAAAGAGATCGCCATGCCACGTCGTGATGATATTTCATCGATTATGATCATCGGCGCCGGACCAATCATCATTGGTCAGGCTTGTGAATTTGATTATTCTGGGGCGCAGGCGTGCAAAGCCTTAAGGGAAGAAGGCTATCGCATCATTCTGGTGAACTCGAACCCCGCCACCATCATGACCGACCCGGGCATGGCGGATGCCACTTATATTGAACCGATTACCCCGGCCACGGTTGCCAAGATTATCGAAGCGGAAAAGCCGGATGCTTTATTGCCAACCATGGGTGGGCAGACCGCGCTGAACACCGCCCTTGCATTGGCCAAAGATGGCACGCTTGATGCCCAAGGGGTTGAATTGATCGGCGCCAGCATTGATGCCATTGAAAAAGCAGAAGATCGCCAATTGTTCCGCGATGCTATGGATAAAATTGGCTTGAACAGCCCTCGTTCACGGCTGGTGAACACTTATGAAGATGCGCTTGCCGCCATTGATCATGTTGGGTTGCCGGCCATTATCCGCCCGTCATTCACCCTTGGCGGTGAAGGCGGCGGGATTGCCTATAACACCAAAGAATTTGAAGATATTGTCCGCGGTGGATTGCGGCTTTCGCCCGTCAGCGAAGTCTTGATTGAAGAATCCGTGCTGGGCTGGAAAGAATATGAAATGGAAGTGGTTCGCGATCGGGCGGATAACTGCATTATCATTTGTTCGATTGAAAATATTGACCCAATGGGCGTGCATACAGGCGATAGCATGACGGTCGCCCCTGCCCTGACGCTCACCGATAAAGAATACCAAGATATGCGCGATGCTTCGCTTGCTGTCTTGCGGGAAATTGGCGTTGATACCGGCGGCTCAAACGTGCAGTTCGCGGTTGATCCCAAATCAGGGCGCCAATTGGTGATTGAAATGAACCCGCGGGTCAGCCGGTCTTCCGCGCTGGCATCAAAAGCCACCGGTTTCCCGATTGCTAAAATCGCGGCGAAATTGGCAATCGGCTATACGCTGGATGAATTGGATAATGACATCACCGGCGGCGCAACCCCCGCTAGTTTTGAGCCCACAATCGATTATGTTGTCACCAAAATCCCGCGCTTCACTTTTGAAAAATTCCCCGGCGCCGATAATAAATTATCAACATCCATGAAATCCGTGGGTGAAACCATGGCGGTTGGCCGCAGTTTTCAGGAATCTTTCCAGAAAGCGCTTCGTTCCCTTGAAACAGGATTGACGGGTCTCAACCCTGTTGCCATGCCTGAAGTCAGTGATGGCGCGAATGAACATGATGTGGTCGCGGGCTGGCTGGGTGAACGTGTGCCGGAACGCCTGTTGCGGATCGCCGCCGCCTTTGGCCATGGCTATAGCGTTGATGATATTGCCGCCGCCACCCATTGGGATCGCTGGTTCCTTAATCAGATTGCTGAATTAATCGCCATTGAAGGCGAATTAAAAACCCATGGCCTGCCCGAAGACCCGGCTGTATTGCTGGCGTTGAAATCAAAAGGGTTTAGCGATGCCCGCCTTGCGGAAGTCACGGGCATGAAGGCAAGCGAAATTCAAAAACGCCGTCATCAAGCTGGCATTCGCCCTGTCTTTAAGCGGATTGATACTTGCGCCGCTGAATTTGCCTCCAGCACCGCCTATATGTATTCCAGCTATGAAGCCACCGCTGGCCGTGTTTGTGAAGCCTTGCCTTCAGACCGCGAAAAAGTCGTGATCTTGGGCGGTGGGCCAAACCGGATTGGCCAAGGGATTGAATTTGATTATTGCTGTGTTCACGCCGCCTACGCGCTTCGTGACGCGGGCTATGAAACCATCATGATCAATTGCAATCCAGAAACGGTTTCAACCGATTACGACACGTCAGACCGGCTTTATTTTGAACCATTAACCGCCGAAGATGTCATTGAGATCATCAAAAAAGAACAAGAAAACGGCACGGTTAAAGGCGTAATCGTTCAATTGGGTGGCCAGACCCCGCTGAAGATTTCAGCCGCTTTAGAAGCCGCGGGCATCCCCATTCTAGGCACCAGCCCTGATGCCATTGATCTGGCGGAAGACCGTGAGCGTTTCCAGAAACTGATTGATGAGCTGAGTTTAAAACAGCCGCCGAATGGCATCGCGCGTTCAACCGAAGAAGCCCGCGCGATTGTTGAATCCATCGGCCTTCCTGTTGTTATTCGCCCGTCTTACGTGTTGGGTGGCCGCGCCATGGAAGTTATCCATGCCATGACCGATCTTGACCGCTACATGACCGAAGCGGTGGTGGTTTCCGGTGAAAACCCGGTCTTGATTGACGGCTTCTTGAACCACGCCACCGAAGTTGATGTCGATGCGCTGGCCGATGGCGATGATGTCTTTATCGCGGGCATTATGGAACATATCGAAGAAGCTGGCATTCACTCCGGCGATAGCGCTTGTTCTTTGCCGCCACAAAACTTGTCTGAAAATGTCTTGGCTGATATTCGCCGCCAGACCGTTGATTTGGCCAAAGCCTTGGGTGTGGTCGGTTTGATGAATGTCCAATACGCCATTAAAGACGAAACCGTTTATTTGCTTGAGGTCAACCCTCGCGGCTCCCGTACCGTGCCGTTTGTTGCGAAAGCCACCGGCAATGCGATTGCCAAAATGGCGGCACGGATCATGGCGGGTGAGAAAATCGCCAATCTTGATCTTTCAACACGCCAGCTTGATCATGTCGCGGTTAAAGAAGCGGTCTTCCCCTTCTCACGTTTCCCCGGCGTTGATGTTTTTCTTGGCCCTGAGATGAAATCCACAGGCGAGGTCATGGGCATCGGCAAGGATTTTGCCCAAGCCTTCACCAAGAGCCAGTTGGGCGCCAGCGTTTACCTGCCGCAATCCGGCACGGTCTTTATCTCCGTCAAGGATGACGATAAAGAAGAAATGATTGAAATTTGCCGTGAGTTGAAAGACCTAGGCTTCCATTTGATCGCCACCTCTGGCACGGCGCAAGCGCTGAATGATGCTGGCATTGAAACCGAAACCGTCAATAAAGTGATGCAGGGCCGCCCCCATGCGGTTGATTTCATGGTTGATGGCAAGATTGATCTGGTCTTTAACACCGCCCATGGCGCGGCGGCTATTCGTGATAGTTTCTCTCTGCGCCAAACCGCGCTGACCAACAGCATTCCTTATTACACGACTGTTCCAGAAGCACGGGCATCGATCCATGCCATCCGAACAATCCAACAGGACAACCTTGCGGTACGGCCAATCCAATCTTATCTGAGTGCTTGATATAAAATCTTCTGGATTATCCGCAAATGATGCGGTTATCATGCAAGAAAGATAACAACGAGACGAACAATGGAAAAAATTCCCTTCACCGCATCAGGTCTTGATGCGCTCAAAGAAGAGTTGATCAAACTTAAGACTGAAGATCGCCCTGCTGTCATTAAAGCGATTGCGGAAGCACGCGAACATGGCGATTTGTCTGAAAACGCTGAATATCACGCGGCCCGTGACCGCCAGTCTTTTATTGAAGGCCGTGTTGCCGAATTAGAAGATGTCACCAGCCGTGCTGAAGTTATTGATCCGTCTAAGTTATCAGGCAAGACCGTTACTTTTGGCACATCGGTGCTGGTGGCGGATGAAGACACGGATGAAGAATCCGAATACGCCATTGTCGGCCCCTATGAGGCTGACCTTTCCCGCGGGTTGATCTCAACCTCATCGCCCATCGCCAAAGCCTTAATCGGCAAATCTGTTGGTGATAGTGCTGAAGTCCACGCGCCGGGCGGCGGTAAATCTTACGAAATTCTCAAAATCAAAGTCTTGAAGGATTAGATTATCCTTCGATAGGCACGCCAGGGGCATCTTTGCTGGACCGGATGGATAAGGCCGTTTTAACATGGCTGACATTCGGGGCGGGCGTTAATTTTGAGGTCAAGAACTGCTGGAAATGATCCCAATCATGGGCAACAATTTTTAAAATAAAATCAGTTTCCCCTACCAGCATATGGCATTCCCGCACCTCCGGCCAAGCCGCCACATGGCGTTCAAATTCTTGCAAATCGTTTTCCGCTTGTGAGATCAGCCCCACAAAAGCAAAAACCATCACCGAATACCCCAGCGATTCCGCGTTCACATCCGCATGATAACCGCGGATAACCCCTTGGTCTTCCAAAGCACGGACACGGCGCAAACATGGCGGGGCGGAAATACCGATGCGTTTGGCCAATTCAACATTGGTCATGCGGCCGTCTTCCTGTAAATCTTTCAGGATACGGCGATCAACATCATCAAGTTTCACTTTATTAGCCATTGGAATTTGCCCCCATTGAGGATAAACCATTATCGGTAAAGGATAGTTATGATCGAGGCACAAACACCGCAATTTCAATCCATATTCTTAATATAAAGTAAGTTTATTACAATTTCACCCCAATACTGATAATATTTTTTCATGATTGACCTGACCACCACCCCATTTTCCGCCGCCAAAACCGCTTGGATCATCAGCGATGGCACCAAAGGCATGGAAGTGCAATCCATTGGCTTGGCGGAACGAATGAGGCTGAAATTTGAGGTGATCCGCTTATCACCGCCATCTTTATTGCGGTCGATGCCGCGTCTTGGCGCATTGCCGTTTATGGGGATGCCCGCGGAAGTAAAACCTTTTGCTGAAAAAAACTGGCCTGATCTGATCATCACCACCGGCAAGCGCATGGCGGGGCTTTCCATCCTGTTAAGGCGGTTATCCAAAGGGCAAAGCAAGACGATCCATATCCAAGACCCGAAACTGCCCCCCCATTTGTTTGATGTCATGATCGTGCCATCCCATGACAAATTGCGCGGCGACAATGTCTTGGTGACAACAGGATCGCTCAACGCCTTGACGCCTGAAAAAATCAAAAAAGCATCCGCCGATGTGCCAGAGCTTGTGACAATCCTGCCCAAACCTTTGATCGTGTTTATGATCGGCGGCAGCAATCGCCGCTACAGCGTGGGAGAGGCTGAATTATACCGCTTGGGTGAATACGCTTCCGCCCTTGCCCATGCCACCGATTCCAGCATCGCCTTTGTGCCATCCCGCCGAAGCAGTGAGCTGGCCGCAACTTGTATCCGAAAAATGATGGGCAGAGGGTTGATCACCACACCATCCTATTGGGTTTGGGATCCGGAAGATGATGACAACCCCTACCCGGGCATTCTTGATCACGCCGCCGTCGTCGTGGTGACCAGCGATTCCGTCAACATGACCTGTGAAGCCTGTCTCAGCGGCAAGCCAGTCTATCGTTATGATTTCCGTGATGAACAAGGGCGGATCGGGCTGTTCCATCGCATCATGGATCGAGGCGGCTATACCCGCCCCCTTGAGCCGATCAACCCTTCAACCTTTCCCGGGGAGGCAGGCCTCTTTCTCGATGAAACAGGCCGTATTGCCGAAATTCTTACAGGACGGAAATCCTAGAAGAACAACTCCCGGGTTTGCGGCATCGCCGCGTACATTGGCTCAACCCATTCGGCATAGCCATTGTATTTCTGGGTGGGCACCCGTTCGTTTGAACCCAAGAGCCGTTCGGTCGCCTGTGACCAGCGTGGATGGGCATATTCAGGGTTTACATTGGCCCAGAACCCATATTCCTTGGCTTGCAAATCTTGCCAGAAACTCACCGGTTTTTGATCGGTGAAGGTGATCCGGCGAATGGATTTGATGGATTTAAACCCATATTTCCAAGGCAGCACCAACCGGATGGGCGCGCCATTTTGATTGGGCATCGGCTTGCCGTAAATCCCTGTCGCCAATAATGCCAATTCATTTTCAGCTTCTTGGATGGTCAAACCTTCCACATAAGGCCAAGGATACCAGCTTTGCCGTTGGCCGGAGGCAACATCCGGATCATGGAAAGTTTCAATTCTTAAGTATTTTGCCCCCGCGTCCGGACGGGCAAATTCAACCAATTTTTTCAGCGGCAGTCCTGTCCACGGCACCGCCATGGCCCATGCTTCCACACAGCGGTGGCGATAAAGGCGTTCTTCCACCCCGCCTAATTTTGCGACCAAATCTTCAGCGTCAATGGTGATGTCTTCTTCGACCATGCCATCAATGGTGATCGCCCAAGGGTCTGTCACCAGTTTTTGAGCCGCGCGCCAAATATTCTTTGATGATCCAAATTCATAAAAGTTTGTATAGGTGGTGGCATCATCTTCATCGGTAATATCACGATCCAGCACAAAGGCAGGGTTGCGTTCAGCCGGAATACCGGTGACCGCCGCCATCGCCCCTTTTGCGAAGACCGAGCCGCTGATGGCTGTTGCCGCAACGCCAAAACCCATCCCCGCCAAAACCTGACGGCGATTCAAATAGGTGGATAGGGGGGTGATTTCATTTTCAGAAAGCGACCAAGGCCGCCAAGGACGTATCAACATATTAAACCTCACTTTCCTGCTTTTATCCCTATTGATGAAATATGGGCAGAATGTGACAAAAGCCCCTCAACATGATCACAATATTGTGATCACGCGGGTATGATCACGTTCTGATGACCGGTCTTAGAGGGGCTGATGCGGCGTTATGATAATTTTTCCGCTGAAACTTTGATGCGGGCGCAAGCATCTTCAAGGGCTTCCGTGCTGGTGGCATAGGAAATCCGGAAATGCGGCTCCAGCCCGAAAGCAACACCTTGCACCGCCGCAACGCCGCCATCTTCCAACAGCCACGTGACGAAATCACTGTCATTTTCAATCACAGCACCATCAGGGCGCTTACGGCCAATCATGCCTTCAAGAGATGGGAAGACATAAAACGCCCCATCCGGATCAGCACAAGTGATGCCGTCAATCCCGTTCAGCGCATCCACCACCAATTGCCGGCGGCTGTCAAAAGCCTTCAGGTTATTGGCCATGAAATCAAGCGGGCCGTTTAATGCCGCCACCGCCGCGACCTGCGCGATAGAGTTCGGGCTGGATGTTGACTGGGATTGAATCTTCGCCATCGCTTTAATCAGAGGCTGAGGGCCGGTGGCATAACCAATCCGCCAACCTGTCATGCAATACGCCTTCGACACGCCGTTTAAAGTCAGGGTGCGTTCCTGCAAATCTGGCGCCACTTCGGCAAAGGTTGAAAAGACAAAACCGTTATAGACCAGATGTTCATACATATCATCGGTCAGCACATGAACATTGTCATGGCGGCGAATAACATCGGCCAATGCTTTTAATTCATCAGCGGAATAACCTGCCCCTGATGGGTTGGAAGGGCTGTTCAAAATCAACCATTTGGTCTTTGGCGTAATCGCCGCTTCCAATTGTTCTGGTGTCAGTTTGAAATTATTGGCCGCTGGGCAAGCCACTGTCACAGGCGTGCCGCCAGCCAACAGCACCATATCCGGATACGACACCCAATACGGCGCGGGAATAATCACTTCATCACCGGGGTTCATGGTTGCCATCAACGCGTTGTATAAAACCTGCTTACCGCCTGTCCCCACCGAAACTTCAGCCGCGGTGCAGGTGATGTTGTTCTCACGCTTAAACTTATCAACAATCGCTTGCTTTAATTCAGGAATACCATCAACCGCTGTGTATTTGGTTTTGCCATCGGCCATGGCTTGTCTTGCCGCTTCTTTGACGTGTTCTGGAGTATCAAAATCAGGCTCCCCCGCGCCAAGGCCGATCACATCACGCCCTGCTGCTTTCAATTCTGCTGCTTTGGTTGAAACAGCAATGGTGGGTGAAGGTTTGATCACAGAGAGGAGATCAGCAATAAAGGGCATTTTCCGTATCCTTATCAGGCGATAAATTTTGATGGGTTGTTATTGTTCGTTTATAGAGTTTTCATCTATATGAGTTTTATACATAAGGCGTGGGGATTTTGAAAGTCACGAAAATTTTAACACCATCACGCCTCTTGCCTGTCCTTTGCCCTACCCTTTGCCATCCACTGCCCCTATATTAGCACCATGGAAAACAAAACATCATTACTTGAGCCGACAACACCTCTCTTTGCTGATGAGATTGATGATACGCCGCCGCTGACGCTGGAAACGGAATATCAACCATCGGGCGATCAACCCGCCGCCATCAAAGAGTTGATCGAAGGCATGAAAACAGATGAGCGTGATCAAGTGCTTCTTGGGGTGACAGGCTCCGGCAAGACCTTCACCATGGCCCATGTTATCCAAGCCATGAACCGCCCGTCTTTGATTCTCGCGCCGAATAAAACATTGGCGGCACAGCTCTATGGGGAGATGAAATCATTATTCCCCAATAACGCCGTTGAATATTTTGTTTCCTATTACGATTACTATCAGCCCGAAGCCTATGTCCCTCGGTCAGATACCTATATCGAAAAAGAAGCCACCATCAATGAACAGATTGATCGGATGCGCCATAGCGCGACGCGCGCTTTGTTGGAACGCCGCGATGTCGTGATCGTGGCGTCGGTCTCTTGTATTTATGGCATTGGCTCGGTTGAGACCTATTCCAGCATGGTGATTAAACTGGTGAAAGGCAGCCATATTGAACGCCAACAATTGCTCCGCAACCTGACGGAATTGCAATATAAGCGCAATGATACCGCCTTCCAGCGGGGCTGTTTCCGTGTTCGCGGCGATGTTGTTGAAATCTTCCCCGCCCACTATGAAGACAGCGCGTGGCGCATCTCGCTTTGGGGTGATGAAATTGAAACCATCACTGAATTTGACCCTCTCACCGGCCAGAAGCAAGGGGAGTTGAATCAGGTTCGTATCTTTGCCAATTCGCATTACGTGACGCCAAAACCAACCTTGCAGCAAGCGTCCAAGATGATCAAAGAAGAGCTGAAAATCCGCCTTCATGAATTGGAACAGGCGGGGCGACTTCTAGAGGCACAACGGCTTGAACAGCGCACCAATTTTGACCTTGAAATGATTGAGGCCACAGGCGTTTGCAACGGGATTGAAAACTATTCCCGCTATCTTTCTGGCCGAGGGCCGGGCGAACCGCCACCAACCTTGTTTGAATATTTGCCCGAAGATGCCATGCTTTTTTTGGACGAAAGCCATGTCACCGTCCCGCAATTGGGCGCAATGTATAAAGGCGATAGAGCGCGCAAATCAACGCTTTCTGAACATGGGTTCAGATTGCCATCCTGCATGGATAACCGGCCGCTGAAATTCGAAGAATGGGAAGCCTTCCGCCCGCAAACCATTTATGTTTCCGCCACCCCGGGGAAATGGGAATTGGAACAAACCGGCGGGGTTTTTGTGGAACAGGTGGTTCGCCCCACAGGCTTGACCGACCCCGATTGCATTATCCGCCCCACTGAAAATCAGGTCGATGATGTGATCGCCGAATGCCGCGATGCCGCCAATAACGGCAGCCGGGTGCTGATCACCACCCTGACGAAAAAAATGGCTGAAGATTTAACCGAATATATGCACGAAGCGGGCATTAAAGTCCGGTATCTTCATTCCGATGTTGAAACGCTGGAACGGATTGAAATTATCCGTGACCTTAGGCTTGGGGTGTTTGATGTGTTGATCGGGATTAACCTGTTGCGCGAAGGCTTGGATATTCCGGAATGTTCATTGGTGGCTATTCTGGATGCCGATAAAGAAGGCTATTTGCGGTCACGAACATCATTGGTGCAGACCATTGGGCGGGCTGCCCGAAATGTCGAAGGCCGGGTCTTGCTTTATGCGGATAAAATGACCGACAGTTTGCAATACGCCATTGATGAAACCAACCGCCGCCGCGCCAAGCAAGAAGCCTATAACGAAGAACATGGCATCACCCCGCAAACGGTAAGCACCAAAATCAATGATATTCTGGACAGCGTCTATGATCGCGGTGACCATGTTGATGTTGACCTTGGTGTAGGTGGTGAAGGCGCGGGCAATATGGTGGGCAAATCCATCCGCGATATTATCAGCGAGCTTGATACCAAAATGCAAAATGCCGCCGCCAATCTTGAATTTGAAGAAGCCGCCCGCATCCGTGATGAAATTCGCCGGCTGGAAGCATCTGAATTGGAAATCGGCAGCGGCCCTGCTTTGGCCTTCAAACGAAATGAAGACGCAAGACGGCGCAGCAAAGGGCGTAAAAATGCCTAAAATAAAATCTTGCTCGTATAAGCAAAAGTTAGTTTTTAAATGGAATCAATAGGATGCTTACAGTCGTTCCGAGTTGAAATGACACCCAAAAATTTTGAATCAGGCTTTGAATTATGCACAATTTAACAATTCTGCCACATTTCAGCATCACGTCACCCAAACCCCCATTTAAAAAAATAAAATTAAGGGCTTGAATCAGATTAAAGTATTGAATTTAAACAGTTTTAATATCATTGCACAAAAATTAGGCAGAGGGGTATATTTCCCAGAACACTGCGATTCTACCCCCCAATACCGGAGATTATCCACAATGTTTTCCACAGGCTGTGGGGAAAGAAAAATCAAACGCTCATTCTTGGTGATTCGGTCTCATAACAAGACCAATCCTCTTGGCCTTTAACCTCTTGTTTCTGATGACCAATTCAACGAAATTTCATAAACTAAACCCATGACCGATCAACCGACACCATCAGAACAGCAACCCACGCCCCCCACGCCGCCGTCCGCTCGACCTCGGCCTGAACCTGATTTAAAGCGGGGATTGGATGTTATTCGCAAGACGGCGAAAAAGCTCACCGCCCAGCCTGGCGTGTATCGGATGCTCGATGCCGATGGCAATGTGCTTTATGTCGGCAAGGCGAAATCGCTCAACAAACGTGTTGTCAGTTACACAAGGGTCAACGCCCTCAGCACACGTTTGATGCGGATGGTTTCTGAAACGCTATCCATGGAAATCATCACCACCCGCACCGAGGTTGAAGCCTTATTGCTGGAATCCAACCTGATCAAAACCATGAAGCCGCGCTTTAATATCCTGCTTCGTGATGACAAATCATTCCCCTATATCATGCTGACCCGCGACCACGACTGGCCGCAATTGACCAAGCATCGGGGGCCGCGCAAACGGAAAGCTGATTATTTCGGGCCTTTTGCTTCTGCCAGCGCGGTTAACCGCACGATCACGGAATTGACCCGCGCCTTTATGTTGCGGAATTGTTCGGATTCGATTTTTTCCGCGCGGTCACGGCCTTGTTTGCAATATCAGATCAAACGCTGCACCGCCCCTTGCGTCAATAAAGTCAGCCCTGAAGATTACGCCACCCAAGTGGAAATGGCGGCGCGGTTCCTTTCAGGGGAATCGAAAAAAGTCCAAGAAGAATTTGCCGCCAATATGCACGACGCCGCTGGCGCTCTGGAATTTGAAGACGCCGCGGTTTGGCGCAATCGGATTCGCGCCCTGACCATGATCCAAGCCCATCAGGACATCAACCTGCCAAGCGAATTAAACGCCGATGTGATTGCCCTGAAACAAGACACGGGCCGTTCCTGTGTTCAAGTCTTCTTCATGCGAAACGGCTCAAATTACGGCAATAAATCGTATTTCCCGAAACACGAGGCCGAAGAAGCACCAGAACGGATTTTGGCAGCCTTTATCGGGCAGTTTTACGATGATAAACCCTGCCCTCCTGATATTCTGGTCAATATTCTACCCGATCAGGCTGAGCTGATCGCCGAAGCCCTTTCAACAAAAGCTGAGCGCAAAACACAAATCACCATCCCCGCCCGTGGGCATCGCCGGAAATTGATGCAAATGGCCGAACGTAATGCCAGCGAAGCCCTATCCCGTGAATTGGCGCAATCTTCAAGCCAGAAAAAAATGCTGGAAGCGGTGCAAGAATTATTCGAATTAGAAGACCTGCCCCAGCGGATCGAAGTTTACGACAACTCCCATATCCAAGGCTCAAACGCTGTCGGCGGGATGATCGTGGCAGGGGAAGAGGGCTTTAACAAAAACGCTTACCGCAAGTTCAACATCATCCAAGATGAAGCCATGCCAGAATTTGGCGGTGATGATTTCGCCATGATGCGGCAGGTGTTGCAAAGACGGTTCCAACGGGCTTTGCGCGAAGACCCTGAACGGCAATCCGGCGTTTGGCCTGATCTTGTTCTGCTTGATGGCGGCAAAGGCCAGTTATCGGCGGCGCGTGCCGTGATGGAAGAAATCGGCGTCTTGGACATCCCCCTTGTGGCCATTTCCAAAGGCCCTGATCGCAACGCGGGGCGTGAGGAATTTCATCAGCACGGCAAAGACAGTTTTTCCTTACCCTTGAACAAACCTGTTCTGCATTTCTTGCAACGCTTAAGGGATGAAGCCCACCGCTTTGCCATTGGCGCGCATCGCGCCCGCCGCCAAAAAGCCGCCACCGCCAATCCACTCGATCAAATCCCGGGCATTGGGGCAAAGCGCAAAAAAGCCCTGCTCTCGCATTTTGGCTCCGCGCGCTCAATCTCCCGTGCTGATGTGCCGGATTTGATGCAGGTCGATGGCATCAGCAAAGCCGTGGCGGAAACAATTTACGGCTGGTTCCATGAAAACAGCAAATCAGGGTCGTGATAAAACTGATGATCGCGCGCCGCATTTATCTGGTCACGATCAGGTCTTGCCGTTAAAATAGCAAAAGATTTCAATTGGATTTCAGAAATGATCAATAGCCTGCCCAATATTATCACCATCATCCGAATGATGACCAGTCTTGCTGTGCCGATCATGATTATGGCCAATGATGCTGAGTTGCGTCTTGCGGCGGTGATTATCTTTGCCGTCGCCGCCCTTACCGATTGGCTGGATGGTTATTTGGCGCGGCAATTAAACGCTGTTTCAACCTTAGGCCGGATGCTTGATCCTGTTGCTGATAAACTGCTGGTGGCGGGGTCAATTCTGGCCTTGGCGGCGGCGGATGATTGGGGGATGCTGTTGTTCATTCCGGCCTTGGCCATCCTATTGCGTGAAGTCTTCATCTCCGGCCTGCGGGAATTTATGGCCAATGAAAATTTTGTCATCCATGTCACTTTACTGGCTAAATTCAAAACAAGTTTTCAGCTGATTGGCATCGGCTTTGCCATGGCCACCCCATTAACACCGGCATCATGGCAAATTGAAACCATCACCATTGTTTTGATCTGGATCGCCGGCATCATGACGGTCATGACAGGCTGGGATTATCTATCGAAAGCAATCCGGCATGACAGCGCTTCCTAACATCACTCGCCATGGGATTGTGTTTGGATTGGCTGGGTTTTCAGGCGCGGGAAAAACAACGTTGGCCGAAACCCTCATCCGTTATTTTGCTGAACAAAAAGGCCTGAACGTGGCCAGCATCAAACACGCCCATCATGAATTTGACCCTGACCAACCGGGGAAAGATTCATGGCGACATCGTAAAGCAGGCGCACGGCAGATGATTATTTCTTCCGCCCGACGGAGAGTCAAATTCACCGAAACGCCCGATGGTGATGAAGCTGATCTCAACACATTATTGGGGGAGATTTCCCCCGCTGATCTGGTTTTGATCGAAGGGTATAAAAAAATTGATTTCCCCAAGGTTGAAATTTATCGCGCCAGCCTTGGGCATCCCTTTATCCATGAAACCTTCCCCGGGGTTGAATTGATCGCCACCGACAGCCCCCTTCAAGATTGCCCCTTGCCGCAACTTGACCTCAACGCCCCTCATGCTGTTGCTGAGGCGATTTTGAGCCATTGGGGCGACAATCCTTCGGGGGCAAGGACATGAGCTTTCCTCAAGACATCACCCTTGATGAAGCGCTTGAACTCTTAGCCGCCACCATCCCCCACCATATCGAGGCTGAAGAGGTTCACCTTGATGACGCCTTGGGACGGATTTTGGCCGAAGACGTGATCGCCCCCCTCAACGTGCCGCAAAGTGATACCGCCGCCGTTGATGGTTATGCCTTTTACCACCACGATTTGGCCAACGCCCCTCTTGCGGTGGTGGGTTCCATCAAAGCCGGGCATCCCTTCCAAGGTGAGGTGAAAAGCGGTGTTGCTTATCGCATCTTCACCGGCGCGCCCATGCCAAAAGACCCCGAAGGCAATGGGCCAGATACCATCGCCATGCAAGAACATTGCACGATTGATGAGACCGGCCACGTCACCCCGCCGCTTGACCTGAAACAAGGCACGAATTACCGCCCTTTGGGCGAGAATATCGCCAAAGGTGATATTGCCCTTGCCCAAGGCACACGTTTAGGAGCAGCGGAAATTGGCCTATTGGCCGCCATTGGCAAGGAGAAGATCAACGTCGCCAGACGGCTTCGTGTCGCGCTGATTTCCATGGGGGATGAAGTGGCGGAAACAGGCAGCCCCGCTGGATTCAAAGATGGCATGATCCATGACAGCAACCGCCCCATGCTGAAACAATTGCTTCAACAAGATGGCCATGACGTGATCGATATGGGCATTATCGCCGATCATGCGACCGCCTTAACCGCCGCGTTTAAAGATGCCGCGAATAAAGCCGATGTCATTATTTCATCGGGGGGCAGCTCCGAAGGGGATGAAGACCACGCCCGTGAGGCGATTGAAAACAATCAAGGCGTGGTGGATTT
>CALFYS010000055.1 GCA_937952245.1 uncultured Alphaproteobacteria bacterium
TTAACAAAATCTGCCATCAAAATTGGCTGAAGATGATCGCCCAACAGATCGGTTAAAGATGGGGCGGGGATTAATCCGCTGTCCAGCCGCCATCCACCACAAGCGCGGTGCCGGTGATCAATGCCGCCGCGTCTGATGCCAAAAACACCGCCGCGCCCATCATATCTTCCACCGTGCCGACACGGCCTAATTTGATCTTGCTTTCAATCCATTCCCGCTTTTCCGGGTCATCGAAACTGGCTTGGGTCAACGCGGTGACAACAAAGGTTGGGCAAATCGTGTTGATTCGGATTTTATGGGGGCCCAATTCAATCGCCATGCCGCGGGTAAAGCCTTCCACCCCTGCTTTTGTCGCGGAATAGACCGCGCGTTCAATCCCGCCGACCAGCGCCATCTGTGATGAAATATTGATGATCGACCCGGGCTTGCCCGCCGCGATCAACCCTTTGGCCACTTGTTGCGATAAGAAATAGGCTGATTTCAAGTTAATATCGACCACCGCATCAAAATCATCTCGCTTGGTTTCCATGGATGGGCCATGGCGTGCCATGCCGGCGGAATTCAACAGAATGTCAAATGGCCCATTGCCATTAAAGAAATCTTCCATAGCGTCATGGTCGGTAACATCAAGGCTAATAGGGGTCATCGTGC
The DNA here is from genome assembly GCA_937952245.1 of uncultured Alphaproteobacteria bacterium. GTDB lineage: Bacteria > Pseudomonadota > Alphaproteobacteria > Puniceispirillales > UBA1172 > JAGWAQ01. Next base: position 652 of record CALFYS010000055.1, read on the forward strand.
CGCCAGCCGCTTTCACTTCAGCGGCAAGCCCTTCTAATTTATCACCGCGTCTGGCCGCCGCGTACACATGGGCGCCAGCATCCGCCATCGCAACAGCACAAGCCGCGCCAATGCCAGATGATGCCCCTGTAACAAGAGCGGTTTTGCCATCAAGACGAAAAGAAGGGGTTTGGGGCAACGCCATGACATTATCCTTTGTATTGAATGTATATGAGGTGTTGAGATTAATTGGCTGGCCAGTGAAGGTCTAGTGGGAAAGCGCGATTCCGACAGAAAAAGGGGGGCAGAAAAGATGGCCAGAAAAATAAATGGCAAAATCAAAACGGATCGACCATCAGCTCAAGATGACAATGAACCTGATCGCCGACGCCAATGTTTTCCGCTTTTCGGATGTCTTTTTTAATCGGCAAGACAAAACTGCCGGATGTGCTGTCGGGGAAGATTGAGGTTTTCCATTGGCTATCGCCGATACGGACACTGACTTTAAGACTGCCGAATCCATTGCGGTTTTTGGCAAAAAACTTAATCTCATCCGCCTGTTCCCGCGGCAAAGTGATAAAATGCCAAGCGTCTTTGGCCGACCAAAGCCAGATTTCAGCCTTAAAATCAAACCTAAGATCGATCATATTCGGGTCTTCTTTACCGGATGTTGGTTTTTTTACGCGCTATGCCTCGTATCATCGCGCTTTCAACCAAAGGGCGCAAGCCTCTCAAACAAAAGGAAGAAGTGGCCAAAACCTTAAATGATGCTTGACAAAAAGCGGGGTCTGGCTATATTCCGCTCAATCAAGCGAAAGGGTTTCCTTTCGCTCAAGTATTTTATGGATCACTGGCCTTGGGCCAAACTGTCTTTAAAATTGCTGAATTCTGGGTCAAATACGCCAATTTCAGCCAAACTGACAGTAGAGATGAAGGATAAACGCCATGTACGCTGTGGTGAAAACTGGGGGCAAGCAATATCGCGTTGCCAAAGACGATAAGATTGTTGTTGATCGCATGATCGGTGAAGACGGTGATTCGGTTGTTCTGGATCAAGTCCTGATGATGGCTGATGGCGACAAGGTTACAGTTGGCTCACCTGTTATTGAAGGTGCCGCTGTTGGTGCGACTGTTCTGCGCCAGACCCGCGGTCCTAAGATCATGGTTTTCCGCCGCAAGCGTCGTAAGAATTTCCGCCGTATTCGCGGTCATCGCCAAGACCTGACCTTGTTGCAGATCAATGAAATTGCTCCTGATGGTAAATTAAAAGCAGCGCCAAAGAAGGCCGCCGCGAAAACAGAAGCAAAAGCAGCCCCTAAGAAGGCGGCGAAGACCGCTGCCAAGACAGCAGCAAAATCAGCGGCGAAAGCAGCCCCTAAAAAGGCCGCAGCCAAAAAGACAACGGCTAAAAAAGCAGCCGCTAAGAAATAATCGAGACGGATAGGAGACCCAAATGGCACATAAAAAAGCAGGTGGTAGTTCCCGTAACGGACGCGATTCAGCCGGTCGCCGTCTTGGCGTAAAGAAATTCGGTGGTGAAGCTGTTGTTCCTGGCAACATCATTGTCCGCCAGCGTGGCACTAAATTTCATCCCGGCACCAATGTTGGCATGGGCAAAGACCATACGTTGTTTGCTCTTGTTGACGGCAAAGTGGCGTTCACCAAAAAATCAGGTGGCCGTAGTTTTGCCAATGTTGTTCCGGCAAGCGAGGCTGCTGAATAGGCCCCGTTTTGGTATAATCCCATAAGGGATCACCAAAAAGATCTGGGCCTCAGTGGCCGATAAAGCGCATCCCACGGGTTGCGCTTTTTTATTAAGTGGTCACACTTAAGGCATTGAGGCCTTCTGATAAGGCCAAAAACGAAAGACAATAGAATGAAATTTCTTGATCAGGCAAAAGTCTTTATCCAAAGCGGCAATGGCGGGCCGGGCAGTGTCAGTTTCCGCCGTGAAGCCCATGTGCCGCGTGGCGGGCCTGATGGTGGTGATGGCGGCCGTGGCGGCAGTATTATTGCCGAATGTGTCCAAGGGCTGAACACATTGATCGACTATCGTTATCAACAGCATTTCAAAGCCAAGTCCGGTCGCCCCGGGGCAGGTCGTAACCGCGCGGGTCTTTCGGGTGAAGATGTCACGCTGAAATTGCCTGTCGGCACCCAGATTCTAAACGAAGATGGTGATCTGGTGCTGGCTGATCTGACTGAAATTGGCCAGAAGATTACCTTGGCGCAAGGCGGTGATGGCGGGCGCGGGAACGCGGCGTTTAAATCATCCACCAATCAAGCCCCACGCCGGGCGGATAAAGGCTTTCCCGGGATGGGGATGTGGGTGTGGTTGCGCCTGAAATTGATCGCTGATGCGGGGTTGGTTGGCCTGCCAAACGCGGGCAAATCAACATTTCTGGCAGCGACTTCAGCCGCTAAACCCAAGATTGCGGATTATCCGTTTACCACTTTGCACCCCGGCCTTGGTGTTGTGGGTGTTGATGACCATGAATTTGTTCTGGCGGATATTCCCGGCCTTGTGGAAGGCGCCCATGAAGGGATTGGCCTTGGGCATCGTTTTCTGGGTCATGTTGAACGCTGTCAGGTGTTGTTGCATCTGGTGGATGGCACCGCCGATGACCCTGTGGGCAATTGGCAGACCATCCGAAAAGAACTGGCGGCTTATGATTCTGAACTTGGCGCAAAACAAGAGATTACCGCCATCAGCAAATCGGATTCCCTGACCGATGATCAAATTGATGAGTTGAAATCAGCCCTTCAAAAAGCAGGCGCGGAACAGGTGATGGCGATTTCCGCTGTCACTGGCCAAGGGATGATTGATCTGTTGCGCCGTCTTTATGGCACCATCACCCAAGGCCGTGCCGAAGAAGAAGAACGTTTGAACCCTCCGCAACCATGGCAACCCTAATGACCACCGCATCAACATATATCGACCAGGCGAAAACCGTCGTTGTCAAAATTGGATCGGCCTTATTGGTGGATGACAATGGCGCGTTGCGGCGTGATGGTCTGGCTGGATTTGCCGCTGATCTGGCGATGTTGCACGCCAAAGGCTGCCGCTGTGTTGTTGTGTCGTCAGGGGCGATTGCCCTTGGTCGGCATCGCTTGGCGAAAGCATCAACCCGTCTGAAATTAGAAGAAAAACAAGCCGCCGCCGCTTTGGGGCAAGTGCAATTGGCCAGCGAATGGAAGGCCGCTTTAAACAAAGAAGGGCTTGATGCGGCGCAAATTCTGCTTTCGCCTGATGATACTGAACGCCGCCGCCGTCATCTCAATGCTCGTGCCACGCTCAACACGTTGCTGGATCATGGCATTATTCCCGTGGTGAATGAAAATGATACCGTCGCCACGATGGAAATTCGATATGGCGATAATGATCGGCTTGCCGCGCGGGTGGCGCAAATGATCTCAGCTGATGTGCTGATTCTCCTGTCTGATATTGATGGGCTTTATACCGCTGACCCTCATCATGATCAAACCGCCCAGCATATCCCTGAAGTCCGTAAAATTGGCGATGAGATTAAAGCCATGGCAGGCCCCGCCCATGAAGATTTCGCATCCGGCGGGATGATCACCAAAATTGAGGCCGGGCGTATCGCCACCCAAGCGGGATGCCATATGGCGATTTGCAATGGCCAGAACATCCGCCCCATCGAAGGGTTGATCAACGGCCAACGCGCGACGTGGTTTATCGCTGATGCCAACCCCCCTCAGGCGCGAAAGAAATGGATCGCCGGCGGATTGCAACCGCAAGGCCAGTTGTTCCTTGATGCGGGCGCGGTCAAGGCATTGCACCATGGCAAAAGCCTTCTTGCGGCAGGGATCACGAAAGCAGAAGGGATGTTTGACCGCGGGGATTTGGTGGCGGTATGTGATGACCAAGGCCATGAAATTGGCCGCGGGCTTTCAAATTACAGCGCGGGCGATGTGGTGAAAATTGCCGGATGTAAATCCGCCGCCATCCCTGATATTTTAGGGTATCGTGGACGTGATGAAGTGATTCACGCTGATGACCTTGTGATTGATCATGAAACGATTGATGATCAATCCGCGGCTCAATCTGCTGCTCAATCCACAGGCGAAAATACTGGCCAGAAGACAGGATGACGACCCATGACTGATTTTAACGCGGCAATGGCCGTGATGACCAAAAACGCCAAAGCCACCACCCAAGTGATGGCGCAATCATCCGGTGATACCCGCAATCACGCGTTGAACAGCGCCGCCGAATTATTACGCCAGCATTGCGCAGAAATTCTGGTGGAAAATGAAAAAGACGTGGCCAATGCCCATGCCAATGGCCAAGACGCGGCGTTTATTGATCGCTTGCAACTTGATGAAAACCGTGTTGATGCCATGGCCAAAGGCCTTGAAGACATCGCTGGCCTGACCGATCCTTTGGGGCGTGAGCTGGCTTCATGGACGCGGCCTAATGGCCTTGTGATCAGCCGTGTCGCCACGCCATTGGGCGTTTTAGGGGTGATATACGAATCGCGCCCTAATGTGACTATTGATGCGGCGGGGCTGGCGGTAAAGTCAGGCAACGCGGTGATCTTACGGGGCGGCAGCGCATCAATCCATACCGCCAGTATCTTGGCGGATCTGATGCGAAAAGCCTTGGGCGAGGCTGGCTTGCCCGAAGATGTGGTGCAATTGGTTAAAGACCCTGATCGCGGCATGGTGGGGGCGATGCTGGCGGCCACCGGCGGGATTGATGTGATTATCCCCCGCGGCGGCAAATCATTGGTGGAACGTGTTCAGCGCGATGCCCGTGTGCCGGTCTTTGCCCATTTGGAAGGCATTTGCCATATCTATCTTGATCACGCCGCTGACCTTGAAAAAGCCCGGGCGATTATCGTCAATGCCAAAATGCGCCGTGTTGGGATTTGCGGGGCGGCGGAAACCTTGCTGGTCAGCCGACAAGCCGCCGCTGAAATGTTGCCATTGATCGCGGAGGATCTGATCGCCGCGGGATGCACCCTTCATGCTGATGGCGAATCATCGGCCTTGATCACCAGTTCTGTTCCCGCCACCGATGAAGATTGGTCAACAGAATACCTCAGCCCTGATCTGGCGATTAAACTGGTGGATGATGTCGATGATGCCATGGCGCATATTCGGCAATATGGCTCTGATCATACCGAATCAATCATCACCGAAGACGCGCAGACCGCTGAAACATTCCTTAATGGTGTTGATAGCGCGATTGTCATGCATAACGCGTCAACGCAATTTGCCGATGGTGGTGAATTTGGCATGGGGGCTGAAATTGGGATTGCCACAGGCCGGATGCACGCCCGCGGTCCGGTTGGCGCGGATCAATTGACCAGTTTCAAATATCTTGTCCGCGGTACTGGCCAGACCCGAGGTTAGGTGATGGCCACTGCCCGACCATATCATCCTCGTGTTTTCATGGATATGAGCCGCCGCCGCATCGGTATTCTTGGGGGGTCCTTTAACCCTGCCCATGATGGCCATGCGCATATCGCGGATATGGCGGCAGAGCAATTGCAATTGGATCAAATCTGGTGGTTGGTCAGCCCGCAGAACCCTCTTAAATCTGATCACGGCATGGCAGGGTTTGATGCGCGCTATCAATCTGCTGTAGAAATGGCGAAAACCTGCCGTTTTTCGCGTAAAATGCTGGTCACTGACCTTGAGGATCAATTGGGTTTGCGGCAAACCGCGCTCACCTTACAGCGGGTGAAATCACGATTGCGGCATTGCCAGCTGGTGTGGATCATGGGGGCGGATAACCTTGTTCATTTCCACAAATGGCATCAGCCCCGAACAATCGCCAAGACCATGGCGATTGCTGTTGTCAATCGCCCCGGGGCGGTGGCGGCGGCGCTTTCCAGCAGAGGGGCAAAGATAGCCGGGCAACGAATCACCCCGCGAAAAATGGTGGCGAGGCGTTTTCCCAATCGGTCGTGGAGCTTCTTGCGAGGGGCGATGAACAGCCAATCCGCGTCAGCGATTAGGGCCAAACAATCGGCATCATAAGCAATGGTTTGCGCTGAAGCCTAATAGTGCTAAGAAGCGTGGCATTAGGTTTCATTAAAATTTAATTTAACTTTTTAAGATTTTGGTTCATAATTATCTTATGTAAACGCAGCCGTGAAGGAGCATCACTATTTCTGTTTTACATTCTGCTGAAAATTCAGCGCTTCTTGATGTGGTTTTATCATCACTTGATAATGATAAAGCCCAAGATATCGTCTCAATCCCTTTAACAGGGAAATCCACAATTGCTGATTATATGGTTATCGCCTCTGGGTCCTCATCGCGCCAGTTGATGGCTATGGCTGATCATTTGGAACGTGATTTAAAAGATCATGGCTCTCGACCCTATGGTTCGGAAGGCAGCAAAACAGGAGATTGGATCCTGATTGATGCTGGCGATGTGATTATCCACCTGTTCCGCCCTGAAGTGCGGGAATTTTATCAGCTGGAAAAAATGTGGACTGACCAAGATGATGGTGAAGTGATCACCATCCACAGCGCTTAACACGCGTTATCCCCCCTTGCCGGTTTGTAGCGATTGGGGCGGATCAGGGAGACTGTTATGAAACTTTCCATTGCCGCCGTTGGCCATGGTAAATCTGCTCCTGAACATCAATTGGCCATGAATTGGTTTGGCAAATTGCCCTATAAAGGCCAGTTTATTGAAGTTGTTTCAAAAACGCCCGCGGGGGCTGACCGCCAAAAAGATGAAGGCACAAAGTTGCTTTCCGCCATGCCGAAATCAGCGTTTTTGGTCGCGCTTGACCCCTATGGCAAAGACACATCATCCGAAGAATTAGCCAAATTGATTGAAACACAGCGCGATCAAGGCATCCGCGATGCTGTTTTTGCCATTGGCGGGGCGGATGGCCATGACCCGTCATTATTAGAACGTGCTGATAAGAAAATCGCTTTTGGCCGCCAAACATGGCCGCATATGTTATTCCGTGCCATGCTGGCCGAACAGCTTTATCGGGCGGAAATGATTTTGATCAATCACCCCTATCATCACGCTTAAAATTAAGGCGGAATGCCTTGATCTTATGCTGGTCACGAGGCCTTCACTGGCGTATAGAACAGTATGAATAAAAACCAAACAAAACCTGTTGTTTTATTGATTATGGATGGGTGGGGCCATCGCGAAGATGAAGCCCATAACGCTGTCCGTTTGGCCAACACACCGGTGATCGACCGCCTTGATCAGACCGTGCCAAAATCTTTTCTTCTGGCATCGGGCCCCGCTGTTGGTTTGCCCGAAGGCCAAGTCGGGAATTCAGAAGTTGGCCATATGACCATTGGCGCGGGGCGTATCATCAAACAAGACCTTGCCCGTATTGATGACGCGGTGGAATCAGGTGAATTTTTTGAAAACCCTGCCCTTGATGATTTTGCTGATCAGCTCAAGCCCCATGGCGGCACGGCGCATATCATGGCGCTGGTCTCCCCTGGCGGGGTGCATAGCCGTGATGCCCATATTTTGGCGCTCGCGGAAGCGTTAACAAGCCGCGGGGTCAAGGTTGCTGTTCATGCCTTCACCGATGGCCGTGATACCTTGCCTCGCCTTGCTGTCAGAACATTACCGCAATTTGCCGCCGCCTTGCCAGAAGGCGCTGTTCTGGCGACCGTCACTGGCCGTTATTATGCCATGGATCGGGACAATCGCTGGGAGCGAACGGAAGCGGCGTATCAAGCCATGACCCATGGTCAAGCTGATTGCCGCGCCAACACCCCAGAAGACGCCATGAAGCAAGGTTATGACAACGGCGTTGGTGATGAATTTATCCCCGCCACCATCATTGGTGATTATCAAGGCATGGCGGATGGAGACGCGGTGGTAATGGGCAATTTCCGCGCGGATAGGGCGCGTCAGATCATGGCGGCTTATGCGCTGGATACGGCAGGGTTTGATACATCGAACCGCCCGAAACTGAAGCCCGCCATGGGGCTGGTCTCCTATTCCGATGAACTCGATGAAGCCATGTCTTTGATCTTTGGTCCGCCAGAGATTACCAACACATTAGGTGAGGTTGTGGCCAGCCATGGGCGGCACCAATTGCGCTTGGCGGAAACCGAAAAATACCCCCATGTGACGTTCTTTTTAAATGGCGGCGTGGAAAGGAAAGCCCATGGCGAAGACCGGAGTTTAATTCCATCCCCAAAAGTCGCCACCTATGATCTGCAACCTGAGATGAGCGCCGATGGCGTCCTCAACGATTTGCTGGCCGCCATCAATGATCAGAACCATGATTTGATCATCGTCAATTTTGCCAACCCCGATATGGTGGGGCACACAGGCGATTTAGACGCCGCGATTAAAGCGGTGGAAACGGTGGACCATGCCGTTGGTCAAGCGGTTGCCGCCATCGAAGCGGTTGGCGGGGCCATGATCGTCACCGCCGATCATGGCAATTGTGACATCATGTGGGATGAGTTTGCCAATTCACCCCATACTGCCCATAGTTATAACCCTGTTCCGGCCTATTTGATTGGTGGTAAGGGTAAAACTTTGGCCGATGGCGGGCTTAGTGATTTAGCGCCGACTCTCCTTGAGTTGATGGATTTGCCCATCCCCCAAGAAATGACTGGCCAATCCTTATTGAAATAGCCATCTGCCTTGATCTTGCCCTGATTCCAAGGCAACATAGAAATGTAATAAATTTGACTTAGGATTTTTGAATGTTTTCGCCTTTTTCATCATATCGGATGAATCGTATCGCCGATATTGCTTTAAAATCTTTTGCTCTTTTCGGCATTGCTGTTTTTGGCGCGCTGGCGTTGTTTTTTATCAACCCCACGCAATCCATCAGCCAGTCTTCCACCGATGATGAAACCTACCGTCAATTGTCCTTATTCGGCGATGCTTTTCAGTTGATCCGCGATGATTATGTTGAAGACATTGAAGATGAAACTCTGATCAGCAACGCCATCAACGGTATGCTCAGCTCACTTGATCCTCATTCCAGTTATCTGCCTGATAATGATTTCAAAAAGATGCGGGAACGCACCAAAGGTGAGTTTGGCGGTCTTGGGATTGAGATCACCATGGAAGATGGCTATGTCAAAGTCGTCTCACCGATTGATGATACACCGGCGGCAAAAGCAGGGATTAAGGCTGGCGACCTGATCGTTCGAATCGAAGACGATGACGTTTTGGGCATGACGTTGTCTGAAGCTGTTGCATTGATGCGCGGGCCCGTGGGCAGTGATATTACGGTCACGGTTCGGCGCGGGCCGAATAATTTCTTTGATGTGACCATCACCCGCGACGTTATTAAAATGCGGTCAGTCCGCCATGAAAGTTTTGATCATGTCGGCTATATCCGCGTCACCACCTTTTCGGAGCAAACCACCCCGGGTCTGAAAAAAGCCATTGATGCGCTTCGTGAAGAACATGGTGATGCGCTTGATGGCATCGTTCTTGACCTCAGAAACAACCCAGGCGGTCTTCTGCGCGAGGCAATCTCTGTCTCTGACGCGTTCCTTGAAGAAGGTGAGATTGTTTCCACCCGAGGCCGCAAAGACAACCAGAACAGCCGCCATTACGCCACTTCCGGCGATTTGCTGGATGGTCTGCCGCTTGTTGTCTTGATCAATTCCGGTTCGGCATCCGCCTCTGAAATTGTGGCAGGGGCGTTGAAAGACCATCAACGTGCCATCATTATGGGGACACGTTCCTTCGGCAAAGGTTCGGTTCAAAGCATTATTCCCATGCCGGGGCATGGCGCTATTCGCATCACCACCGCGCGTTATTACACGCCATCAGGCGTGTCCATTCAATCCACGGGGATTGAGCCTGATATTGAAGTGGAATTGGCCGTGGTTGAAGATTTGGAAGATGGCGCGGTGAGAGAGGAAGACCTGCGCGGCGCGCTTGATAATTCGGGCGAAAATGACAATGAGGATACGGCCGAAGACGACGAAAAAGAGCCGATCAATATGCGCGACTATCAATTGTCACGTGCCATTGACCTGATCCAAGGTGTTCAAATTTTCAAAAGCCTCAATCAATAGAGTATCAAAGCCATGATTGATTATGACCTCCGCCCCTATCGGCCTTGTGTTGGGATTGTGTTGATCAACACATCCAAACAGGTATTTGTTGGCCAGCGTTTGGACAATAGCGTTGAAGCTTGGCAAATGCCGCAGGGCGGTATTGATGACGGCGAGACCGCGGTTGAAGCCGGCTTCCGTGAAATGATGGAAGAGATTGGCACGAATAACGCTGAGATTATTGCTGAACACTCACAATGGCTGGATTATGACATTCCGATCAATCTAGCCAACCGTCTCTGGCAAGGCCAGTTCAAAGGCCAAAGCCAAAAATGGCTGGCTTTTCACTACTTAGGTGATGACAGCGATATTAATATCAATACCGCTGAACCTGAATTCCGCGCATGGAAATGGGCAGAACCAGAAGCCCTGCCCAATCTAGCCGTCCCGTTTAAAAGAGACGTTTATCAAAATATTATCAGCGAGTTTGCTGAGCTGTTTTAAGCGGCCATTTCAGCCAGAACAGCTTTCAGGAAATCAATATCGTTTTCCTGACCGCTTTCTTCGGCTGTTTTTAACTGCGCTTCAACAGCGGCTTTGTTATCAGCATCCAGCTTTTCAGCGCGTTCCACCAAAATGGTGCAACGGTCTTCGGCAACATCAGCAATGCCGCCGTCAACCATGATGCGATCAGTCACTTGGCCATTGTCATGCACCTCAACGACACCGCGCTGAAGCGTGGAGATCAAAGGCGCGTGGCGTGGCAAAACACCAAACAGACCTTCAACACCCGGGGCAACAACCATCCCAGCATCACGAGAAATCATGATGCGGGCTGGGGTGACCAGTTCAAATGCAGTTGTATCAGCCATAATCTAAGCCCTCAAAACTTATGCTGAGCAGCAATTATGCTGCTTCAGCGGCCAGTTTCTTCCCTTTTTCGATTGCTTCTTCAATGGTGCCGACCATGTAGAATGCTGCTTCTGGCAGATCATCATAGTCACCATTAACGATGCCGGAGAAGCCTTTGATGGTGTCTTCCAGAGATACCAGTTTACCAGGCGCGCCGGTGAAGACTTCAGCAACGTGGAATGGCTGAGACAGGAAGCGCTGAATCTTACGGGCGCGAGCCACGGTCAGCTTATCTTCTTCTGACAATTCATCCATACCAAGGATGGCGATAATATCCTGAAGTGACTTATACTGCTGCAGCACTTCCTGAACGCGGCGGGCGATGGCGTAATGTTCATCACCAACAATGCGCGGGTCAAGCATACGTGAGGTTGAATCCAATGGATCCACCGCAGGATAAATCCCCAATTCAGCAATCTGACGTGACAGAACTGTTGTCGCGTCCAAGTGGGCGAATGATGTTGCAGGTGCCGGGTCAGTCAAGTCATCAGCAGGCACGTAAATCGCCTGAACTGAGGTGATTGAACCTTTACGTGTTGTTGTAATACGTTCCTGCAAAGCACCCATATCGGTTGCCAAAGTAGGCTGGTAACCCACCGCTGAAGGGATACGACCCAAGAGCGCGGACACTTCTGAACCAGCCTGTGTAAAGCGGAAGATGTTATCAACGAAGAACAACACGTCCTGGCCTTCTTCATCACGGAAATATTCCGCCAAGGTCAAACCTGTCAGCGCCACACGAGCACGGGCACCTGGAGGTTCGTTCATCTGACCGTAAACGAGGGCTGCTTTTGAGCCATCGCCTTCGGTGTCGATAACGCCTGATTCCACCATTTCGTGGAACAAGTCATTCCCTTCACGAGTACGTTCACCAACACCGGCGAATACAGAATAACCACCGTGGGCTTTCGCGACGTTGTTGATCAATTCCATGATCAAAACAGTCTTGCCCACACCGGCACCACCGAAGAGGCCAATCTTACCACCCTTAGCGTAAGGCGCGAGCAAATCCACAACCTTAATCCCTGTCACCAAAATCTCAGCTTCTGTTGACTGGTCAACATATTCAGGGGCAGGACGGTGAATAGCATAAGATGTCTTAGCTTTAACAGGCTTGCCTTCATCAACAGGCTCACCGATAACGTTCAGAATACGGCCGAGTGTTTCAGGGCCAACAGGAACAGTGATCGGGGCGCCAGTGTCTGTGGCTTCCTGACCGCGAACCAAACCTTCGGTTGAGTCCATAGCGATACAGCGAACGCCCTGTTCACCAAGGTGCTGTGCCACTTCCAAAACAAGCCGCTGTCCGTTGTTATCAACTTCAACAGCGTTCAGAATTGGCGGCAGTTCACCGTCAAAGTCCACATCGACAACCGCGCCGATGATCTGGGTAATTTTACCGTTTGCGTTTTTAGCCATAGCGAAGTGCTCCGGTTGTTTATGGGACACGCTTAAAGCGCTTCTGCCCCAGAGATGATTTCAATCAGTTCGGTGGTGATGGCCGCCTGACGGCTACGGTTGTATTCCATAGTCAGACGATCAATCAGATCACCAGCATTACGAGTTGCGTTATCCATTGCTGTCATCCGTGCCGCCAGTTCACTGGCTGAAGATTCAAGGATTGACGCATAGATTTGGGTGGTCAATGCGCGTGGCAACAGATCACTTAAGACTGCATTTTCATCAGGCTCATATTCATTAGGCGCAATCGCACCTTCTGATTCTTCTGTTTCTTCGGCATTGTCAATTTCCGCAGGCACCAGCGACGTGAAGGTCACATCCTGAGCAATTGCAGAAACAAATTTGTTGAAGACGATCGAACACGTATCAATCTCACCAGCCTCAAGCATCGCCTGAATCCGCTGGCTGATCATATCGGCGTCGCTGAACTGAACGCTTGTGCCTTGAACATTCTCAAGGGTTTCAACGAAAATATCGCTAAATTCACGCTTCAGCGCATCGGTAGCCTTACGGCCAACCATCAGCAGACGAACCGTTTTGCCCTGGGCTTGCAAGTCCAGCACTTGACGGCGTGTTGACCGGATGATGCCACCGTTAAAACCACCGCAAAGCCCGCGGTCAGCAGAAACAACAACCAGCAAGTGATTGTCATTTTTGCCATTACCAACCAGCAATTGCGGGGCTGATGATGTATCAGCCTTGGCCGCGAGTGACGCGATCATCGCGCTCATCCGTGATGAATAGGGGCGGGCTTGTTCCGCATTTTCCTGCGCACGGCGCAGTTTTGCCGCCGCCACCATCTTCATCGCAGAGGTGATCTTCTGCGTGGATTTCACGCTTTTGATCCGATTTTTTAGGTCCTTAAGGTTGGCCATAATCCCTCTCCGAGTCCGCCGTCCTTACGCGAATGATTTAGCGTAACCGTCGATCTCAGCGGACAGTTTGGCTTTGGTGTCATCAGAGATGGCTTTTTCATCACGAATAGCCGTCAAGATGGCCGCGCCAGCGGAACGCATATGATCGAGAAGACCCGCTTCAAAACGGTTCACATCAGCCAATGGCAGGTTATCAAGATAACCGTTCACACCGGCGAAGATGGAAACAACCTGTTCTTCAACTGGCATTGGGCTGTACTGAGCCTGCTTCAAGAGTTCTGTCAGGCGTGAGCCACGATCCAACAGTTTCCGTGTTGAGGCATCCATATCAGAAGCGAACTGAGCGAAGGCGGCCATTTCACGATACTGGGCCAGTTCAAGTTTAATTGAACCCGCAACCTGTTTCATGGCTTTAATCTGAGCCGCTGAACCCACACGGGATACAGACAGACCAACGTTCACCGCAGGACGAATACCCTGATAGAACAGTTCAGTTTCCAAGAAGATCTGACCATCGGTAATTGAAATCACGTTGGTCGGAATAAAGGCAGATACGTCACCACCCTGAGTTTCAATAACAGGCAGAGCGGTCAATGAACCAGCGCCGTTATCGTCATTCAGTTTCGCCGCACGTTCAAGCAAACGTGAGTGCAGGTAGAAAACGTCACCCGGATACGCTTCACGGCCCGGAGGACGACGAAGCAACAATGACATCTGGCGATAAGCAACAGCCTGCTTGGACAGATCGTCATAAACGATCACAGCGTGCATGCCGTTATCACGGAAATATTCACCCATGGCACAAGCGGTATATGGTGCCAAGAACTGCAATGGTGCAGGGTCAGACGCGGTCGCGGCAACAACGATCGAATATTCCATCGCGCCGTTTTCTTCCAAGGTCCGAACGATCTGGGCAACAGTTGAACGCTTCTGGCCAACCGCAACATAGATGCAGAACAATTTCTTGGTGTCATCTTTGCCAGCGGCGTCATTGACGCTTTTCTGGTTGATGAATGTATCAACAGCAATCGCGGTTTTACCTGTCTGGCGGTCACCAATGATCAATTCCCGCTGACCACGGCCAATCGGGATCAAACTGTCAATCGCCTTTAGACCTGTCTGCATAGGCTCATGCACAGATTTCCGCGGCATAATGCCTGGGGCTTTGACTTCCACCCGGCGGCGCTCACCACCATCGATTGGGCCTTTGCCATCAATTGGGTTGCCCAAGCCATCGACAACACGGCCAAGCAGGCCCTTGCCAGTGGGGACATCCACAATCGCGCCTGTACGGCGAACAATGTGGCCTTCTTTAATAGAACGGTCATCACCGAAGATCACGATACCGACATTGTCGCTTTCGAGGTTCAGTGCCATACCTTTAATGCCACCGTCGAATTCCACCATTTCACCAGCGCGGACTTCATCGAGGCCATGGACACGGGCAATACCGTCACCAACAGAGAGCACACGGCCCACTTCAGCGACTTCTGCCTCATTTCCAAAATTGGCAATTTGTTCTTTCAGGATTGCTGAAATCTCAGCGGCGCGAATATCCATTACCCAACACCCTTCATGGTCATTTCAAGCCTGTTCAACTTGGTTTTGATTGATGTGTCAATCATGCGAGATCCAATCCGTACGACAAGCCCCCCGATAAGAGAGTCATCGACACGCATTGAAAGCGAGATTTTATCACTGCCAGCGACACTTGAGACTGCTTTTTTGACTTCGTCTTCAAGTTTAGCATCAAGCGCAACGGCGGAGACAACTTCCGCTGACACTTCACCACGGCGTGTGGCGAGATCAGCAAGGAAAATTTCAATAATTTGAGGCAGGGCAAAAAGTCGGCCATTAGAGGCGACAACCCCGATAAATTTAACGACAAGCTCGTGAGCGCCTGCTTTTTCCAAAACAGCGGTCATGGCTTTGTTTTGATCATCACGGCTGATGGCTGGAGAATGAATGACGCGGGTCAAGTCTTCTGACGCGTTCACCATATCTTTGATGGACGCCAAATCTTTCGCGACGGCGTCAACAACTTTATTGTCATCAGCAAGTTCATAAAGTGCGGTTGCATATCGGCTTGCAAAACCGGCCAGACTTGAAGACACGGGGATAACCTCCTGATATGAACCATGGGCGAACAACACCCGTTTTCATGGTCATGAATAAACATGATCAATTACTGGAATGCTTGCTATCATAACCGCATGGCTTAAGCAAGCCTTCAAGACGGGAAATTATGCTGGCGTGGCAAATTGCCCAACTCTTTTTGGCCATGGCCAGTGATTTGGCCTTAAAATCACATGAAATGATAGGGATCAATATCAATCTGGCATCGGATGGATGACGGTAAAGTCACGCTTTTCAGCCAATCCGCGATAATCTTCTGCACATTAACCCCGCGTTTTGCTTTGATCAGGAATCGAATGCGGTGCCGGCCTCGCAAATAGGCCATGGGCGCGGGCGCGGGGCCGAGAATACTGACATCCTCAAAATGAGGGCGATGTTGCCCCAATAAATGCCCTGATTCGCGTAATTTTCCTTCATCACGCCCCGACAGGATGATGCTGGCCAGACGTCCATAGGGCGGCATACCGGCGATTTCTCTCGATTGTTTTTCAGCCGCCAGAAAAGCATCACGATCGGCGGTCATCAAGGCTTTGAAGACAGGGGTTTCCGGCGCCATGGTTTGCAAGACCGCTTTGCCTTTCTCGCCGCTTCGGCCAGCCCGCCCCGCCACTTGCACCATGACTTGCCACGTGCTTTCCGCCGCCCTCAAATCACCGCCCGCCAATCCCAAATCAGCATCCACCACCCCTACCAATTTCAAATCAGGGAAATGATGGCCTTTGGTGATCATCTGGGTGCCAATGATAATATCCACCGCCCCGGATAAAACATCTTCTGTAAACGCCGCCAACGCCGCCGGTGTTGTCACCAAATCAGAGGATAAAACCGCCTGCCGCGCGTCAGGGAACAATTTACGGACTTCATCCGACAGCCGCTCCACCCCCGGGCCACATGGCACAAGACTATGTTCTGTTTCGCACGATGGGCATTCTTCCGGCCAGCGTGCCCGATGCCCGCAATGATGGCAATGCAAGGCGTGGTCACGTTTATGCACCACCAACCACGCCGAACATTGCGGGCAGGTTAGGCGTTCCCCACAGGTTCGGCATAAGGTTAAGGGCGCATAACCGCGGCGGTTTAAAAACAGCAAACTTTGTTTGCCCGCGTCCAAGACCGATTGAATGTCTTTGACCAATTGCGGCGCCAGCCATTGTTGCCGTGGCGGCGGGTCACGCCTTAAATCAATCATCGCCATTTCAGGCAATTCAGCCGTGCCAATACGTTCTTTTAACTGAAGGCGTTGATACCGCCCTTGGTCAATATTGACTTCCGTTTCAAGGGAGGGCGTGGCCGTTGCCAAAATCACCGGAATATCTTCGGCCTTTGCCCGCATCACCGCCATATCGCGCGCCTGATAGGGGACATGATCATCCTGCTTATAGGATTGGTCATGTTCTTCATCGACCGTGATCAACCCCAAATCAGGATAAGGCAAGAACAGGGCTGATCGCGCCCCGATCACCACAGGGGCATCGCCTTTGGCAATCCGCCGCAAGGCTTTATTGCGCTGGGCAGGGGTTAAGCCCGAATGCCAGACCACCGGCCAATCGCCGAAACGTGTTTTAAATCTTTCCTGCATGGCGGGCGAAAGCGCAATTTCCGGCAAAAGAATCAAGCTTTGCCGCCCTTTCGCCATGGTATGGGCAATGGCTTCAAAATAAACTTCGGTTTTGCCTGACCCCGTCACCCCATCCAGCACAAAAGGCGCGAATTGGCCATCATCCAAAGCGGTTTTCACCTCATCAGCGGCCTGTTGCTGGGCTGGGGTTAAAGTGACGGATGGGATGGCATCCTTTGCCTTGCCACCCGCAATAGTCGTTTGATCTTCGGGCGGAATGGTCACCTGTTCCAACAATCCATCCTTGGCCATGGCGGCGATCATGGCTTTGCTGACCCCCGCTAATAATGCCGCATCCGCACTGGTCATGGGCGGGGCCTCTTGCAAGGCTTCGATCACAGACCGGCGTTTATCCGAAAGACTGTCTAAATCAGTGATCTGCGCGGGCTGCCACGCTTTTTGGCCTTTCGGCGGCAATAACGCATCTTTGACCGGCAAAGCCATTTTTAACACCGCCCCCACCGGCGCCATCGTCCATGCCGCCACCCAACGCAATAAGTCCAGCATCTCAGAGGAAAGTGGCGGCAGGTCAGAATAACCTTCCAAAGGCTTGAGCCGTTTGTCATGAAGATCATCATCGGATAGGCCGACAATCACCCCCGGCACTGACCGCTGGCCCAGCGGCGCGATGACAATCTGGCCGATCTCAGGAGTATGGCCATCTGGCCTGTCTTCCCCCGCCATCAGATAATCCAAAACACCCCCTTCAAAAGGCAAGGCGGTGGCCAGCATTACCTTGACGCGAAAGCGGCTTTGGTGCTGTCGCCCATGGTCAGCATGATCAGATGAAAGCATTTCAGGGTCAGGTGAAGTCAAGGCGGCGTCTGTTTCTGTTTTTCCGTTAAACGGTCATTACGGTGCTGGCGAAAATCGCAGGGCTGGAGTATAGTCAATTTTATACAAACGTGATGATTTTATCGCGTTTTAATCCATGATCCAAACGAAACGATCCTAATTAAACCCTAAGGTTCTGCTATGAAACTTTTTCTTGATACCGCCAACCTCGATGAAATTGCCGCCCTTGCTGATACGGGCCTTGTCGATGGCGTGACCACCAACCCATCTTTGATCGCCAAATCTGGCCGTGATATGTCCGCCACAATCGCTGAAATTTGCGCCATGGTTTCCGGCCCTGTCAGCGCGGAAGTGACCGCCACTGATCATGAAACAATGTTGAAGGAAGGCCGCAAACTGGCCGCTATTGCTGATAATGTTGCGGTGAAAGTGCCGCTGACCCCCGATGGGCTTAGAACCTGTAAGGTGCTTGCGGATGATGGCGTGATGGTCAATGTTACTTTGTGTTTCTCGCCAGCGCAAGCCATGTTGGCCGCTAAAGCTGGGGCTAAATTCATTTCACCTTTTGTTGGTCGCCTAGATGACCTTGGCCGTGATGGCATGGGATTAATCGAAGATATTGTGACGATTTATGCCAATTATGATTACGCCACTGAAGTGCTTGTCGCGTCTGTTCGAGGCGTTCAGCACGTCATGGATGCGGCCTTAATCGGCGCTGATGTTGCGACCGTACCGCCATCGGTTGTTCATGCCATGTATAAGCATCCCATGACCGACGCGGGCTTAAGCGCGTTTTTGGCCGATTGGGAAAAGACAGGTCAATCCATCCTTTGATGGTGATGTGCTGATGACGCGGTCTGATCAAAAAAATACCAATACATCACCCCCCATCAGCGGTGATGATGTATTGGCCTTTCTGAAAGACAATCCTGATTTTTTGATCAAACATGGCCACGCTGATTTGCTGTTCAAACCCGCGGAAGATGGTGTCGTCAATCTTGGCCATACCATCACTCGCCGTGCCCAAGCCGCGCTAAAGCGCACACAGATGATTCGCGACAGTATCATTGAGATCACCACCGCCAATCACAACACCCAAGAACGTGTTCATCAGCTGGCGCTGATGATTTGCGCGGCGCAATCCAGCGATGAGATTATCACCTTAATCGCCAATACCTTGCCTGAGATCATGGAGATCAAAGCCGCCCGCTTGGTGGTGGCTGATCACAAACCTTTTGCCGAACATCCTTTGACGGTTGCTATGGATATTGGGTTTTTGCCAAAATTAACAGGCGGGACCGCCTTTGCCTTGGGCGCGCCACGCGGCCTGCAGGGTGAGGTTTTCCGCAATATTTTGGATAAAACACCGTTATCCATGGCTTGTATTTTTCTCCCTCGGATTACCGCCGACCAAGACCATGACATGGTGCTGGCCCTAGCCGGCGAAGATGAAAACAGTTTCACCGATGGCCATGGCACGGAATTTTTGGAATTTATCGCGGCGATGCTCGCCGTTGCCCTGATCGCTCGAGTAACGTGATGCTGGAACAATGACGGTTTCATCCTCCCAAGCCCGACAAATCTGGATGGATTGGCTTCAGTTTGAAAAACGCTATCCAGAAAACACCCTTGATGCTTATGGGCGGGATATTGACCACTGGTTTGATTTTCTTGCCCTTGAACAACGTTCTTATGACGCGGTGGATAAATTGATCTTCCGCCATTATTTATCCCTTCTTGCAGAAGAAGATTTAGCCCGCAGCAGCATTGCCCGCAAAACATCATCCATCCGCAGTTTTTATCGTTATGGCGCGCGGTCGGGGCTGTATCCCAGTGTTGAAATTGGCTTCATGAAACCGCCGAAACAAACCGCTTCTCTGCCGAAAGCCGTATCCACCCGTGATGCCCAAGACCTGTTTAGCGCCATCCGCGCTTTGCCCGGGCCCGATTGGGCGAAAACCCGTGATATTGCGGTGTTGATGTTGCTTTATGGATGCGGGTTGCGCATTTCAGAAGCGCTTGATTTAAAACGTGGCGATGCGCCTTTAGGGGCGTGGTTACGGATCACTGGCAAAGGCGAGAAAACCCGCGACGTGCCGGTGATTGATGCGGTTCGGATGGCGGTGGACGCTTGGCTTGATGTCTCCCCCTTTGATCATGGGCCGGAAGGGCCGTTATTTGTCTCCAGTCGTGGCGGCGCGCTCAACGCCAGAGCGGTGCAACGGCTGATGGAAAAATTGCGCTTGGCTTTGGGGTTGGACGCCAGCGCCACCCCCCATGCCCTGCGCCATTCCTTTGCCACGCATTTATTGGCGGGCGGCGGGGATTTGCGCGCCATCCAAGCCTTATTGGGTCATTCCAGCCTCAGCACCACCCAACGTTACACCAATGTTGATACCGCCCAATTGCGCGATGTCCATCAAAGCACCCACCCAAGGGCAAAACAGGGTTAAAGTAAGTCGGTAAAGCCAAAGGTTACTTTTTGGCCAAAATGGTCTAAAATTATGATGAACCGCATAAGGATAAGGCTGTTATGAATATCAATCCTATCGCATGGTTATGGCTGACCCTCGCCATTATTGGTGAAATCATTGGGACAACGTCTTTAAAAGCATCGAAAGAATTGACGGTGCTGATGCCGTCTTTATTCATTGTTGTCGGATATGGGATCGCGTTTTATTTCATGATACTGGCAATGCGGCATATGCCCGTGGCGGTCACATACGCGTTTTGGTCAGCATTGGGGATTGTTTTCATCACCGTTGTTTCCGCCATCCGATTTGGCGAAAAGCCTGATCTTCCCGCCATGATTGGCATTGGCCTGATCATTGCTGGGGTGGTGATGATCACCATGTTTTCAAAAATGAAAGCCAGTTAGGCGTAAAGCCGCGTCATCATATCCTAGATATGAATCGCCCGGCCATCCACGGCCAATGCCGCTTCTTTGACCGCTTCATTCAAGGTCGGATGCCCATGACAGGTGCGGGCAATATCTTCACTTGATGCCCCAAAGGCCATGGCGGTGGCGCATTCATGGATCACCGTGCCAGCTTCATGGCCGATAATATGAACCCCCAAAACACGATCGGTGGTGGCATCGGCAAGGATTTTGACAAACCCTTCTGTCATGCCCATGGCGCGGGCGCGGCTGTTGGCCATAAACGGAAACACCCCTTTATTATAGGTGATGCCCAATTCTTTGAGCTGTTCTTCTGTCTTGCCCAAAGTGGCGATTTCAGGGGCGGTATAAACAATCCCCGGGACGTGATCATAGTCAACATGACCGGCCATGCCCGCCATGATTTCCACCGCGGCAACGCCATCTTCTTCGGCTTTATGCGCCAGCATCGGCCCAGGGATCACATCACCAATGGCGAAAATACCCGGGATATTGGTTTCAAAATCTTCATCCACGGGAATCCGGCCACGCTCATCAATATTGACGCCAATATCTTCAAGCCCCAGCCCATCCGTGTTTGGACGACGACCCACCGCCACCAAGACAACATCAGCGGTCAGTTTTTCAGTATCACCACCCGCGGCGGGGGCAATATCCAAAACAACGCCTGATTTATTGGCCTTTGCGGATTGAACCGCGGTGTTTAAGCGGAAGCTCAACCCTTGCTTTTCAAGAATTGATTTAAACTTTGATGCCACTTCGGCATCCATGCCGGGCAGAATCCGCGGCAGATATTCCACCACTTCAACCTCAGCCCCCAGTCTTTTCCAAACGGTTCCCATTTCAAGACCGATATAGCCTGCGCCAATCAAAACCAGTCGTTTTGGCACTTTCGGTAAAGCCAAAGCACCGGTGGAAGACACGATTTTATCTTCGTCAATCTCCACCCCGGGCAGGCTGGCAGGTTCTGAACCTGTGGCGATCAAAATACGCTCCGCGGTCAAATCCTGATGGCCTTCATCGCTGGTGACCGTGACTTTTCCCGGGGCGGTGATGGTGGCCATGCCGGTGATGCGCGTGACTTTATTTTTCCGGAACAGGAGATCAATCCCGCCTGTCAGGCTGGAGACGACTTCATCTTTATTCGCCATCATGGCGGCGAGATCAAGTTTTGGCTTGCCCACACCGACCCCAATATCAGCCAAATGGCCAGAGGCCGCATCATGATATTTTTCTGAAGTATGAAGCAATGCCTTTGATGGGATGCAGCCAACATTCAAACACGTGCCGCCAAGGGTTGCGCGTTTTTCAATGCAAACCACGCTCATCCCCAGTTGAGCCGCGCGAATAGCCGCCACATAACCCCCGGGGCCTGCGCCAATGACAATCAGGTCAGCATGATTTTGATCAGCCATAATTATACCTCAAGTTTTATAAAACCCCATGGGCTGTTACAGGCCAAGCACCAGACGGCGCGGGTCTTCGATCATATCTTTCAGCCGCACCAAGAAGGATACCGCTTCACGGCCATCAATAATGCGGTGATCATAGGACAGCGCCAAATACATCATCGGGCGAATTTCAATTTGATCGCCAGACTTTGAGGACACCACCACCGCGCGTTTCTGGATATTATGCATCCCCAGAATACCGCTTTGCGGCTTGTTCAAAATTGGCGTCGATAGCATCGAGCCATAAACCCCGCCATTGGAAATGGTGAATGTGCCGCCGGACATATCATCCATGGTCAATTGCCCATCACGTGCCTTTTGACCAAAGGCATTAATGCTGGCTTCGGTTTCGGCGAAACTCATCTGGTCAGCGTCTTTCAGGACAGGCACAACCAAGCCTTGCGGCGTGCCCACAGCAACACCGATATTATAATAATTTTTGTAGATAATATCATCGCCATGAATTTCAGCATTAACCGCCGGAAACTCTTTTAACGCGGCAATGGCGGCATGGACAAAGAACGACATGAAGCCCAAACGAACGCCATAAGTCTTTTCAAAAACATCACGATATTCAGCGCGCAAGGCCATGACATTGGACATATCAACTTCGTTAAATGTCGTCAGCATAGCGGCGGTGTTTTGCGCATCCTTCAGCCTTTGGGCAATGACTTTGCGCAACCGTGTCATGGGGACGCGTTCTTCCCTTGGGCTGTCAACGCGAGGTTGAACCGGCGCGGGCGCAGAAGATACAGGCGCGGCTGATGATGATGCCGCTGGTGATGCTGATGCTTTACCAATGCCTTTTTCAATCGCCGCCAAAACATCACCTTTTGTCAGGCGACCATCCTTGCCCGTGGCAGGGATTTGGCTGGCATCAAGATT
>CALFYS010000056.1 GCA_937952245.1 uncultured Alphaproteobacteria bacterium
TGCATTAGCGGGGTCAGGATATTCTTGCTCTAAATTCAGCATGACCTGTTCTAAAAACTTCGCCGCCGCCACGGAAAGCACACGATCCCGCAATTGGCCGATATGCAACGTGCCTGACTTAATATCCCTTGGGTCAATCGGGCGTGCCACCAATGAAGCCGTGTCCGTCATGCCAATGGGGATTTCAAACGACAGCGCCATTTCTTCTTTCAAATAGGCGTGGAGGAAATCAACACTATCAGTTTCGCCGATCACCGCGATGGGCAAAGGCGTGGCCAGCAGGCTGGCATCAACCAATTGCCGAACACCATTTTCAGGGCTGGGCAGAACAATAGGGTGGCCAATGCAATCCCGAAGTCGGATTTGGTCTTTCGCCGCAAGGGGGTGATCTCTGCTCATCACCATATGCAATTGTTGGGGGATGGCGGCCATGACCTTGAATTGATTGGATTGCACGGGTTCAAACGTGATCGCAATATCGGAATCGTGATTGATCAAACTGGTTTCAGCATCCTGCCGATATTGCCGTTTGATCGAAAATGTTACCCCGGGGTGTTGCTGCCGATAGATCGCAATCTGCCGCGGCAATAATGATCGCAACACTTCTGGCGTTGCTGATATGGTGATATGACCGCGCCTGACCCCCGCTAAATCCGCCATTTGTGATTTCATTCGGTCAAAGTCACTGCGTTGTTTGCGGGTGAAATTCACCAGCAATTCGCCAGCGGTATTGAGCCTGACCCCCGCCGATGTCCGTTCAAACAAAGGGTATCCCAATTCTTCTTCAAGGCTCAAAATCCGTCTATTCAACGCGGTTGAGGTGATGTTCAAGACCTCAGCGGCCTTCCGGATCGACCCTTCTTTTGCGATGACATCCACATAATTTAACGTTGCTAACGCGCGCAATCTCGCCTCCATCCGCCAAAAACTGTGTGCGGTGCATTTTTTGCATCACTATTGGCAAATATTAGCAGAATTCGCATCAACTGCAATCTGATAGATCATATCCAAACAATTTTTGACATTAATCAGGAGATGATTGCCATGAAATATATCATCACAATTATTCAGCCCTCACGGCTTGAACCCTTACAAGAAGCGCTCACCGGTTTTGGTATTCAAGGCATGACCGTTTCTGAAGTTCAAGGTTATGGCCGCCAGCAGGGTAAAACCGAAATGTATCGCGGCACTGAATACACCGTGAATTTTCTGCCAAAGATCAAAGTCGAATGCGCTGTTGACGAATCCGTCGCCGATAAAGTCGTCGATGCTATTCGTGAGACCTGCAGCACAGGCCGCATTGGTGATGGCAAAGTCTTTAGCCTTGATCTGGAAGGCGCCATGCGCATCCGGACAGGGGAAACAGGTTTATCAGCCCTTTAATAGCAACCTTAGGTTTATTTCCTAAAACATTGAAAATAAATGAATATGGAGAATATCATGATTAAGAGAATTTCATTATTATCGGCGTTAGGGGTGGCGATTTTAGCGCCATTCCATGCTTTCGCCGCGCCCGACGCGGAAACCGCGTTTATCTTTAACAGCCTGTCGTTTTTGGTGCATGGCTTTATTGTTATGTTGATGGCGGCGGGGTTCTGTATGCTTGAAGTTGGCCTTGTGCGGTCAAAGAACGCGACAGTGCAATCGACCAAGAATATTGGTCTTTATGCCATCGCTGGCCTGATGTATGGGCTTGTTGGTTATAACCTCATGTATATGGATGTTTCCGGTTATATCGGCAGTTTTGCCCTTTGGTCGCCTGATGATAGTTCTGTCATTACCGACAATGGTTTTGAAGGTGATGCCTCTGGTTACAGCTCATCATCAGATTGGTTCTTCCAAATGGTCTTTGTTGCCGCCGCCGCGTCGATTGTCTCCGGTGCTGTTGCGGAACGCGTGAAATTGACAACCTTCCTTGTTTTCTCCGCGATTTTGACTGGAATTATCTACCCAATCCAAGGGTCTTGGACATGGGGTGGCGGCTGGTTGAGCGAAATGGGCTTTAGCGATTTCGCCGGCTCAACAATCGTTCACTCTGTCGGCGGTTGGGCTGCCTTAACAGGTGCCATTATCATTGGCGCACGGACAGGCAAGTTTGGTGCTGATGGGTCTATTCGTCCAATGCCAGGGTCAAACCTGCCGCTCGCAACAATCGGGACTTTTGTTCTGTGGTTCGGTTGGTTCGGTTTTAATGGGGGATCACAATTGGCCATGGGTTCAGCCGCCGATGTTGCCGCGATTGCCAATATCTTTGTGAACACCAACATGGCCGCGGCTTCAGGTGTTGTGGTGGCGATCATCGCAACCGCAATTCTTTATGGCAAAATTGATCTGACCATGGCGTTGAACGGCGCGTTGGGTGGTTTGGTTGCGATTACAGCCGAACCGCTTGCGCCAACACCGCTTCTGGCCATGCTGATTGGTGGCGTTGGGTCATTACTGGTGGTCTTCACGGTTCCGCTCCTCGACCGGTTGAAGATTGATGATGTGGTCGGTGCTATTCCGGTTCACCTTGTCAGCGGGATTTGGGGCACGCTTGCGGTATGTCTTTCGACTGATGCCAGCGTTGTTACCCAGCTCATCGGTATTGTTTCCATCGGTGCCTTTGTGGTCGTCACCTCAACAGCAGTTTGGTACGCGCTGAAATTGCTGATGGGTCTGCGTCCTGACGAAGAAGAAGAACTTTCAGGCCTCGACATCACTGAATGTGGTCTTGAAAGCTACCCTGATTTCATTCGTCAAACATAATCCTTAACACTTCCCCTTGAAAACCCAGCCTTTTGGCTGGGTTTTTTTCTTGTCTCCATCGTTCCATTCATGAAGGATAATCAGAAGGAGAGGGCGATGAAGATTGTTATTTTCGGTATTGGTGCCATGGGGTCGGTTTATGCGGGTTTGTTCGCGGATGCGGGGCATGACGTGGTGGGGATTGACCCGTGGCAGGATCATATCAACGCGATTAACGAAGGGGGCTTACGCGTCAGCGGGGCCAGTGGTGATCGTATCTTGGATCATATCACCGCCCAATCCCCTGAAGACGATTTGCCGGATGCTGATCTTTACATCATCGCCACCAAAGCCGCCCATGTTGCGCCGGCAGGGGAAAAGATTAAGGCTAAGGGCAGGGGCGATTCCCCCGTCCTGACCATCCAAAATGGGTTTGGCAGTGGCGATATGCTGGCGGAAATCATTGCCTCTGATCGCATTCTATTAGGTGTCGCCGAAGGATTTGGCGCGTCGATCAAAGCCCCCGGCCATGCCCATCACACCAGCATGACGCGAATCAGGCTTGGGGATTATGGCGGCGGCATCAGCCCAAGATTAGAAGACATCACAAGATTATGGAAAGACGCCGGCTTCCCCGCCGAATTATATGACGATATTGATCAGCTGATTTGGGAGAAGTTTATCTGCAATGTCACGCTGTCTGGCCCATGCACCATCACCGGATTGCACGTGGCGGCTTTGCGGGCGGATCAAGACCTATGGCAAATGGCCTTGGCCTGCGGGGTTGAGGCTTATCAGGTGGGCAAGGCCAAAGGGGTGAATTTCTCTTATGATGATCCCGTGGCTTATGTCACCGCTTTTGCCGATAAATTGGGGGAAGCCCGGCCATCAATGGCGCTTGATCATTTGGCGAAGCGTAAATCCGAAATTGATGTGATCAATGGCATGGTGCCTGTTCTGGCCGAACAAATGGGGATGGACGCGCCGGTCAATAAAGCGGTATCAGCCTTGGTGCGCCATGCCGAAAAGGATTTTTAAGAAAACAACATTCGCGCGTCTGGCCCCGTCATGGGATTGACCTGATCGGCCAATTGCCGCACCAAAGCTGAGGTGGACGGCGCGACCTCACCTGATTTCAGGTAAATATTATTTTCAAACCCCACCCGTGCGTGCCCCCCTAAAGACGCGGCTTTGACCATAACGTCATATTCCATTGGCCCAAAGGCGCAAACCATCCATGACCGCAAAAACCCATGATCTTTTTCCATAAATGGGTTCAATTCATCAGGATGCGATTTAAACCCGGGGTTGTATTTGCCTAAAACAAATAAAGCATCCAGCCCTTCATTTTGCCCCCCATTTTGTTGGGGCCATTGCGGGTGATTGGTCATGCTGTTCAGCAGGTCAAGATCATCCGCCGAATAAAGGATAAATTGGAATTTCACCCCCATCGCCGATGCCTCACGAATGGTGGAGGCGGCGAAATCCAAGGCTTGAGCCGACCGATCGCCCACCAATTCGGCAATAGCAAGGGAGGCGAAATCAGGGGCGGTATCAAACAGGCATTGCGCTTGGTCTTGGGGGGAGTAGATCCCCACCGCTTCGGTGGTAATCTGGCACGGCATATCGGGGCAGGTCTCCGCCATCAGCGCCAATAATTCGCGATAACGCCCCGAATCCAGCACATGACGGCCTTCATCATCGCGCACATGGGCGTGCAGCATCCCCGCGCCTTCGTCAAAACAAGCTTTCGCTTCGCGCGCGGTTTCTTCGATGGTGACGGGCAGATTAGGGTGATCCGTTTTGGTTTTACGCGCGCCATTGGGGGCGGCCATAATCAATGTTTTATCCATTTTGCCCCAATCCCTTATCATCCATATGTTTTAAAAAAATTATCATTTCATTTAAATTTGCCACTGGTCAATAAATTGATATTGTTGTAGGTAGAAAATATAACGTCTATGGGGGAAATTATGGACGCAACAATTGGAACAATCTTGGTTGTCGGTTTTCCTGTCGCATTGATCATCGTCATGATGGCCTTTGGTAAGTTTTCTGTAAAACCTGAATAAGACAGTTTATCTGAACACAAAAAACCCCAGCGTTTGCTGGGGTTTTTTATTGCGCGTGATATGCCAAGGCTTGATCAAAAAGCCCGCATAATCAAATCGCATCAATATTTATGTGGCGTGGTTAACAGCAAAATAAATCGTAACGGCAACCGCGACCAGCGCAACAATCACTGTCCAATGCAGTTTGTCGTAAACGTTTTCTTCAGGCACGCCTGCTGGACGTTCTTTTTTGGTTTGGCTTGACATTCTGTCCCCCTAAAGCTGCCGCAAATCGCGGTATTGAATTCCAGTATTTTATATAAAAATTATGATCACGCCGCAAGATTTCTTCCTTCCCCTGCGGCAATTTGGAGTTTTTCAATGTCATGCCTTGAATACCCTTGCATGAATAACGACATGACGTTTATTGTAGATAAAATAATTATTCTAAGTGTCTGATCTGATGCGTTTTGCGATATTATTTCTATCTTTAATGGCAGTCTGGCTGTTGATGTCCGGTCATTATACCGTGCTGATCACAGGGCTGGGGGTTGCCAGCGTTTTATTCGCAACAGTGATGTCAACACGGCTGGGCGGCACCGATGATGAAGGCTTGCCGCTTCATATCATGGGGCGATTGCCCGGGTATTTTATCTGGCTCTTTAAAGAAATTTTAATGTCCAATATCGCAACGGCGAAAGTGATTTTATCCAATTCCGCTGACCCTGAAATGTTTGAAACGCCCGCCAGCCAGAAAACCGAAGCCGGCGTTGCCACTTACGCCAATTCCATCACCCTGACCCCGGGAACCGTGACGGTCGATATTGAAAAAGATATTTTCCTTGTGCACGCCCTGACCAAAGATTTTGGTGATGATGTCCGAAGCCGTGATATGGACGCCAAAGTTTCCGCCCTTGAGACCTCGCCAAAAGGTGAAAGCCAATGATGCTGGTGGGGGGGATGATCGGTCTGGCGGTGGCCATAATGATGGCCTTGGTGCGTGTTGCCTTGGGCCCAACCGCTTTTGATCGTGTCTTGGCGGTCAACAGCATTGGCACTTTAATCATCTTGGGCATCGCGCTTCATGGGTTTTTGATGGGGCGGCCTGAATTTATCGATATTTCCGTTCTTTATGCGATTCTCAATTTCATTGGCACATTCGCGGTTTTGAAACTGTTCAGCACGGGAAGTTTGGGGGATCGTTGATGGAAAGCCTGATGCCTATTCTTGCCAGTATTTTTATCGGGCTTGGGGTTATCTCCGTCTTGATTGGCGCGCTTGGGTTGATCCGACTGCCGGATGTGTATTCCCGCATCCACGCCGCGGGGATTATTGATACCGCAGGGGTGGCGTTCTTTATTCTTGGCATGATCTGTCTTTCGGGGTGGTCACTGGTGACGGTGAAACTGATTCTGATCGGCATCTTTTTATTCTTCACCAGCCCGATTTCAGGTCACGCCATCGCCAGAGTGGCGCATTTAAAAGGGATTGCCCCCCATGGCCGTGATCTGACAGCAACAGCAACAAAAACCTCAAATACCAAAAAGAAGACCGCCAAAAAGAAAGCGGCTAAGAAGAAAACCACCAAAACAATAGCCACTAAAACTAAGGGGAGGGCATCATGAGCATTGTGATGATCAACATCTTCTTGGTGACCATGATGGTGGTGATCGCGGTGATGGTGCTGCGAACAAGACGTTTATTTGCCGCGATTGTCATGACAGGGGCGTATTCCCTCATCTCAGCGGCGATGTTTGTCAATCTTGATGCGGTTGACGTTGCCTTTACCGAAGCCGCGGTGGGGGCAGGGATTTCAACAGTTCTATTGTTGGCGGCAATGGCGCGCTTGCCCGCCGAAGAAAAGCCTGTCAAACGCAATCAAATTGGCCCGATGATTATCGTTGCTATTGTCGGCATTCTCTTGGTGACGGCGGTGGTGGCTTTGCCGCCATTTGGCGCGCCAGATTCGCCGGTTCATACCCATGTGGGCCCCCGTTATATCGCCGAAAGTTATTCGAAACTTCATATTCCTAATGCCGTCACCACGGTTCTGGCCAGTTATCGCGGGTTTGATACATTGGGCGAGACGATTGTGATTTTCGCGGCAGGGCTTGGGGTTGTCTTGCTCTTGGCTGGCCATACCAAAACCGCACCAGCCCCGCACCAGCCCGCGGTTAAGACCGTGAAAGCGAAAACCAAAACAGCGCCAAAAAGCCAAAAGGCTAGCAAAAAGAAAGCTGGAGCAAAGAAAACTGGGAAACGTGGAGCGAAGAAAGGCGGTGCATCATGATGTCTGAAAATCCAGTCTTTCGCGTCACCACCAAGATTCTCTTTGCCCCGATTATTGTTTATGGGCTTTACGTGCAATTCCATGGTGATTTTGGGCCAGGCGGCGGTTTCCAAGCCGGGGTGATTATCGCGGCGGCGTTTATTTTATACGGCCTTGTCTTTGGCATGGCGGCGTTGCGCCGATTGGCACCGCCCAAGATTGTCGCGGTTTTCATGGCGATTGGGGTCTTGCTTTATTCCGGTGTTGGTGTTGCCAATTTGTTGCTGGGCGGCAATTTCCTTGATTACAACACGATTGATCACCATGACCCTGCCCATGGCCAGCATATCGGGATTCTATTGGTGGAAGCCGGCGTTGGCATCACGGTTACCAGCGTCATGATGGTGCTGTTCTTTGCCTTTGCCAGTTACGGTGACCCAAAAGCGGATGAGGAGCGGCCATAATGACCAACCTGATCGCGACTCATTGGAATTATCTTGTTGTGGTGGCCTTGATGCTGATCGGGCTTTACATCGTCATGTCACGCCAAAATTTGGTGAAAAAGATCATTGGCTTGGCGATTTTCCAGACCGCTTTATTCTTGCTGTATATCTCATTGGGCCGGATTTCTGGCGGCACCGCGCCGATTATTGATGCCGCTAAAGATTATACCTATTCCAACCCGTTGCCTCATGTGCTGATCCTGACCGCCATTGTGGTGGGGGTGGCGACCACCGCCTTGGGATTGGCACTGATCCTCCGGATTAATGACGCGTTTGGCACGATCGAAGAAGATGAAATTTTGGCCATGAAAGACGCGGATCGCAAAGCCTTTAAGGGCAAGACCGATGGAGGCGATGAATGATCACCTCTAATCTTCCCGCGCTGATTGTTGCCACGCCTCTGATCATGTCCGCCATTGTCGCGTTATTGCCATCAGGGGCGCTGGCATGGGTCATCACCTTGTTGACCAGTCTTGCTGTCTTGGTTTTTGCGGTGATGAACACCGTTATAGGGGATGGCCAACCGGTGAGTTACGCCTTGGGCGGCTGGCCGCCACCATGGGGAATTGAATTGATCAGCGATGGCGCATCACGGCTGATGGCGCTTATTCTCGCGGGCTTAAGTTTTGCTTCAACACTTTATGCCAAAGCATTGATTGAATTGGAAATTCATCCTAAAGACCAAGCCAGAACCTATGGCGCTTGGCTGCTGACCATGGGCGGATTGCTGGGCTTGGTGATGACAGCGGACGCGTTTAATCTCTTCGTCTTTTTAGAAATCTCAGCGCTTTCAGCGGTCACATTGGTGGCCATGGGGGCAGGGGTTGATCGGCGGGCGTTAATTGCCGCTTATAATTACCTGATCATTGGCGCGATTGGCGCGACCTTCTACGTGATTGGTGTTGGGTTCTGTTATGCCGTGACCGGGACATTGAACATGGCTGATTTGGCGCAACGCTTGCCGGAAGCCACCGCCGCCCCTGTGTTTGTGGGGCTGGCCTTTATGGTGACCGGGATCATGGTCAAAGCCGCGGCTTTCCCGGTGCATATGTGGTTGCCCGCCGCCTATGGTTACGCGCCTTCAGCGGTATCATCATTGCTCTCGGCCATCGCCACAAAAGCCGCGATTTATGTGCTGGCGCGTATATTCTTCACGATTTTCAGCGGTTTGCCTGATGTCACGGATCTGATTTTGAAATGGATACTCTTGCCTTTGTCCATCATGGCGATGTTTGGCGGCACGATTCTGGCGATTTATGAAACGGATCTGAAAAAATTACTGGCGCAATCCTCAATCGCCCAAATTGGCTATATTACGCTGGCGTTTTCGGTGGCCACCATCTCAAGCATCAGCGCAGGTTTCATTCATATGGCCAATCACGCGCTGATCAAAGGCGGGTTGTTTATGGCGGTTGGGGCGATTGCCGTGAGTATTGGTAAACGCGCCAATATCGGCTCAATAGCGGGATTGGGTCGCGCCATGCCTTGGACAAGTTCAGCCATGTTGGTTTGCGGCCTATCCTTAATCGGTTTGCCGTTAACAGCAGGGTTCATTTCCAAAATCTATCTGGTGCTGGCGGTGATGGACGCTGGTTTGGGGCTGATCACAGCATTGATCTTATTATCGAGCGTGCTGTCGGTTGTTTATCTCTGGAAGATTATTGAAGTGATGTGGATGCGCCCTTACCAAGGCCCCGCGATTTCTGAAAATGTCATGATTTACGGCCCGCTTTGGTTGGTGGCGGCGGCGAATATTTTCTTTGGGATATACGCCAAGCCCGTGGTTGATCTGGCGGATATGGCGGCACGCGCCATCACCGCCCATGCGTTGATCGGGGGGCTGTGATGTTCATGTCTGTTGAAACCGCCCTTAAGATTGGGATTTTTGCGCCGCTGATCACCGCTTTATTAGTGCCGTTTTTAGCGGTTCGGGTGAATTTCCGTGATGCCGCGGGGCCCATTGGCGGGGTGATCAGCTTTATCGCCGCCCTTCACGTGGCGCATGATGTGTTGCAAGGCGGCGTGCCGGAATGGACAATCCTGACGATTGCGGATGGCCTTTCGCTTTCCTTTAAAGTCACGCCATTGGGGGCGATCTTTGGGATGGTGGCCTCTGGCCTTTGGATTTTGGCGGCGCTTTACACCACTGGCTATATGCGCGGCAATCATGAAACCCATCAAACACGGTTTGCCATTTGTTACGCCATTGCTGTTCACGCCGCGATTGCCATCGCGTGGTCAGGCAATTTGATGGTGCTGTTTATTTTCTATGAAATCCTGACCTTTTCCACCTATCCGTTGGTCACCCATAAAGAAAGCCAAGAAGCGATCCGCGCTGGCCGTCTTTACATGGCCATTTTGGTGGGGACATCGGTGGTGTTATTGCTTCCGGCGATCATCTGGGTCTGGATCAGCGCGGGCACATTGGATTTCACCCCTGGCGGCATCCTTGCGGGGAAAGTTTCAGCTGATGCCGCGCCCTATCTGCTGGCTTTATTTGCCTTCGGGATTGGGAAAGCCGCCCTGATGCCCATTCACCGCTGGTTGCCTGCCGCGATGGTGGCCCCAACGCCAGTTTCTGCCTTATTGCACGCTGTGGCGGTTGTTAAAGCTGGTGTCTTCACCATTCTGATGGTGGTTGTTTATATTTTCGGGATTGAATTTATCAGCCAGACCGAAGCTTCCCAATGGTTGGCGTGGTTGGCGGCGTTTACCATTTTGGCGTCTTCTGTTGTGGCGATCACGAAAGATGACTTAAAAGCCCGGCTGGCGTATTCAACCGTCTCGCAATTATCTTATATTGTTTTGGGGGCGGCTTTGGCCTCCGCCGCCGCCATTGAAGGCGCTGCCCTTCATATTGTCATGCACGCCTCCGCCAAGATCACGCTGTTCTTCTGCGCGGGGGCGATTTATGTCAACGCTCATATCAAAAACATCTCTGAATTGGATGGGCTGGGGCCAAAATTGCCTTGGGTCTTTGGGGCGTTTTTCTTGGGCGCGCTCTCCATTATTGGCATCCCGCCATTAGGGGGAAGCTGGTCAAAATTCATGTTGATGGCTGGGTCTGTTGACGCGGGAATGCCGATCATGCTGGCGGTCTTGGCGGTGTCATCGTTGATGAATGTCTATTACCTGCTTGAGCCAGTGGCGCGCGGCTTCTTTAAGCCTCAACAAAAAGACATCCATGTTGATCAGCATTTCTTGACGATCATGCCGCCTGTTCTGACGGCGATTTTAAGCGTCATGCTATTCTTTTTCGTCAATTGGATCACACCGTTTACACAGATGATGGTGACACCATGAGCAATCTTGACCAAAAGCTGAAGAAAATGGGGCGTTTGGCCAGTATCGCGCTGGTCATCATCGGCATGGCTTTGCTGGTGATCGAAGTCTTTGTTCATCGCCACGGTGAGATTGCTATGGAAGATTTGCCTGTTTTCCCTGCTGTCTTTGCTTTTGTCGCTTCGGTTTTTATCGTCGTGATCAGCATCGGCATCAGGGCGATTTTATCACGGCGGGAGGATTACTATGACTGATCTGACCCCGGGATTATTGATGATTTTAGCGGCAGGGGCGGTGCCGTATCTGCCGCATCACTTCAGGCAATTCTTTATGCTGGGCGCGATCGCGCTTTCGGCTTTTGGCTTGACGGCGGGGGCAGGGGTGCATTGGGCTTTGCCTGTCTTTGGGCATGAGTTGATCTTGCATCACGCCGATCATTTGACCCTGCCATTTGCGATTATTTTCCATATCGCCGCGGCTCTTAACGTGATTTATGGCTGGCATGAACGTAAAGCCATGGAACATACCGCGGGGCTGGCTTACGCGGGGGCGGCGATTGCGGCGCTTCATGCGGGGGATTTAATCACCCTCTTTATTTGGTGGGAGGCGACGGCGGTCACCTCCGTCTTCTTGATCTTGGCCAGCGCATCAGAACGCGCCAATCAAGCCGCTATGCGCTATCTTCTGGTGCAAGTGGCCTCTGGTGTCATGCTCTTGGCGGGCGCGTCGCTCTATTGGCGGGAGACGGGGTCATGGGCATTTGCCGCCATGGAGTTGGGCAGTTTAGGCACATGGTTGATCTTCTTGGCCTTTGGCATCAAAGCCGCGTTCCCACTGTTGAACGGCTGGCTGCAAGATGCCTATCCTGAGGCGACGGTTATTGGCACGGTCATGCTTTCCGCTTTCACAACAAAACTCGCGATTTATGCCTTGGCACGCGGTTTTGCCGGAACAGAATACCTGATCTGGATCGGGGCGGTTATGGCGGCTGTTCTGATCTTCTTTGCCCTTATTGAAAATGATTTAAGGCGCGTGCTGGCTTATAGTTTGAATAATCAATTGGGCTTTATGATTGTTGGGATTGGCATTGGCACGGATTTGGCGATCAATGGTGCTGTTGCTCATGCTTTTGTCAGCATCATCTATAAAGCCTTGTTGTTTATGGCCATTGGCGCGGTCTTGCATCGGGTGGGAACCGCCAAAGCCAGTGAATTGGGCGGGCTTTATAAATTCATGCCGCTGACCATGGTGTTCTGCATCATTGGCGGGATGTCGATTGCCGCGTTCCCATTGTTCAGTGGGTTCACCGCTAAAGCCGTGGTGATGAAAGCCGTTGGTTATAAAGGATTGGTGGAAGTGTATCTGATCCTGCTGGCGGCATCGGTGGGGGCTTTGTACCATTCCGGTATTCGTCTGACCTATTCGACCTTCTTTAGCCATGACAGCGGCCACCGTCCGCAAGAAGCGCCAATTAATATGCTGGTCGCCATGGCGATTGCAGGCGGGCTTTGCATCGCCATTGGCGTTATGCCCACCCAGTTCTATCAGCTCTTGCCCTATGCCCTTGATTATCAGCCTTATGACGCCAGCCATATTATCGGCCAGTTGCAATTGGTGGTCTTTGGGATGTTGGCCTTCGCCTTTATGATGCGTTTCGGGTTTTATCCAAAAAATATCGCCGCGACCGTCTTGAACAGCGATTGGTTCTACCGCCGATTAGCGCCATGGATTGTCCTGCCATTGGTGCAATCAGGGCTGGCCATGGCAAAAGCCGCTGAAACAGCGGTGGTATCCTTCGCTCAATCCATGATGCGCATTGCCAAAGATATGTCCAACCATCCGCTAAGCGGGCCTGTGATCCCTGGTCCCGCGGCTGTTGTTCAGGTCATTTTATTGGCCATGATTCTGGCTGTTGTCTATGCCGCCTTGGGTTAAACCGTTTCGTTCCGCGCTTGTCCTTCTACTGGCTTTTGGCCTCTTTGGCGGGGGTGTCGGCGGGGTTTCTTCAGGGATGGCCGAAGAACAGCCGTTGGCGCGCGTTGATGTGGTCCTTAAAACCGGTGATCAGACCACCATTATTGATGCTGAGATTGCCGATACCGCCAAGACACGTGCCAAGGGGCTGATGTATCGCGAAGACTTGACCAAAGAACAGGGGATGCTCTTTATCTTTGCCTCAGAAGCCCCGCGGTTGTTTTGGATGAAGAACACGCCACTATCGCTTGATATTCTGTTTTTTGATCAAGATGGGCATTTTGTGAACGGCCATTACCAAACCGTGCCTTTTTCCCGCAAAAGCTTGCGGTCAGACAAACCCGCGCAATATGCCCTTGAAATTCTTGCGGGGGAGGCAGAACGGCTTGGATTAACCGCAGATACGATTTTAAAATTGCCGCTTAACCGTTAAAAACCTCTTCATTTTCCTTTCAAAAATAGAGATATGAAAAAAATGTGAAATCACCTGTTAAGAAGGGTTGATTTCATCAGCGACTATAGATAAATACATATCAGTCGGAGTGTAGCGCAGCCTGGTAGCGCATCTGGTTTGGGACCAGAGGGTCGGGAGTTCGAATCTCTCCACTCCGACCATTTCCTTCCATCTTTATTACTGCCAATTTTTCACCAATTTGTGTCTTTGCATTTGTAATGCGAGATGGTAAAAATATGAAACTTTTGGGGATGTTATGATGGTTCGTATTTACCAACCTGCAAAATCAGCGATGCAATCTGGCCGGTCGAAATCCGATGAATGGATGCTTGAGTTTCCGCGTTCAAGTGTCGCCCTGCCTGACCGTTTGATGGGCTGGCAATCATCATCTGATACCACGCGCACCATCCATCTAAAATTCCCCACCAAGGATGATGCCATTGCCTATGCGGAAAAGATGGGCATGACCTATCATGTGATTAAAACTGGCGCACGGCGCACCAAAATTCGCGGTTACGCTGATAACTTTGCCAATAACCGCAGACAGGCTTGGACACATTAATCGTTTCAACGGTGTTGCCCATTGCATCTAAAGGGTGCGATAAAAGGGCAGGGAAAGACTGTTCATCAAACAGATTTCTGATATAACACCCTTACGGTTCCGTAGCTCAACTGGATAGAGCAGCTGACTTCTAATCAGCAGGTTGCAGGTTCGAGTCCTGCCGGGATCGCCATTTTATGCCACGTTCAAAGATAACTATCAGTCCTTAAACACATCATGGGGTTTTGGATCATTCAGTCTCCGATGATTGCGCCCAGAGATTAATGCCTTTGTCACCTGAAAGCGCGTCTATTTCTTTTAATTCTTGATAGGTGAAATCAATATTTTGTACTGCCCCAGCACAATCGATCACTTGATTGACGTTCGATGCACCGATCAATGCTGATGTAATGCGCCCCTTTTTCAACACCCAAGCAATCGCCATTTGCGCCAAAGTTTGACCTCTGGCTTGCGCCATATCATTTAAGGCTTTTAAGTTTTCAACCAAATCAGGGGTGATTTTTTGGTGATCTAAGCTTTTGTCTTGGCGGGCACGGCTATTTTCTGGAACACCGTTCAAATATTTATTTGTTAAAAGGCCCTGTGCCAAAGGTGTAAACGCAATTGAACCGATGCCAAGGTCTTCAAGCGTGCCCAATAGACCGTCATCTTCTACCCAACGGTTAAACATGTTGTAACTGGGTTGGTGAATCAAACAGGGTGTCCCTAAATCATTAAGAATTGCAACCGCTTCCTTTGTTCGTTGACTGTTGTAACTTGAAATGCCGACGTAAAGTGCGCGGCCCGATCTGACAATATGATCAAGCGCACCCATGGTTTCTTCCAGCGGTGTTTCAGGGTCAAAACGATGCGAATAGAATATATCCACATAATCTAAGCCCATTCGCTTTAGGGATTGATCGCATGATGCAATCAAGTATTTTCGGCTTCCCCATTCACCATAGGGGCCAGGCCACATATCGTACCCTGCTTTTGAGCTGATGATTAACTCGTCTCTATGATTTGCAAAGTCGGTTTTGAGGATCTCTCCAAATGCCGTTTCAGCACTGCCGGGGGGAGGGCCATAATTATTGGCAAGATCAAAATGCGTAATGCCATTATCAAAAGCAGTTGTGCATATATCTCTCTTGTTCTGATGCGTAAAATCATTCCCAAAATTATGCCATAAACCCAATGAGATAAGAGGCAATTTAAGCCCTGATTTACCACATTTACGATAAATCATATTTTCATAGCGATGCGGATTTGGCACATAACTCATATGTATCTCCTTGGCGATAGTGATTAAATTCATGCTAAGCATTTCTGCAAAATGTTCAACATACTGGTTTAGGGTTTACTATTCTATTGTTGCCTCATGGGCAAAAAATGCTATTTCAACGGCGTTAAGGAGTGATCATGTCCGATCTTAAAAAAGTAGAAGCCGCAAAAGAAAACCTTCTTGCCACCGCTAGAACCGTGATTGTGACAACAGCATTGCCTGAAGAGGAGGGTGGCGGCCCTGATCTTGGATTTTCGCCGTTCTATCGTGATGCGGATCAGCAGGTTTTATTAGGGACTGGGGTTGACGGATTCTGCGGGTTTTCGTAAGATTCTGATTATCAGTTGACCTACAAAAGACGACAACTGATTAATCTGGCACCAGCTGACTTCTAATCAGCAGGTTGCAGGTTCGAGTCCTGCCGGAATCGCCATTA
>CALFYS010000057.1 GCA_937952245.1 uncultured Alphaproteobacteria bacterium
TTAAATCATAAGGCAGATAACCGTTCCGGCAATTGTTGGATCGCCGCTACCTCGGCGTTGGCGAAGGCAAAGCGCAGGTACCGCTCTTGGCCTTTACCGAAGAAATCGCCGGGGATGGTCAGGACACCGACGGTCTTGGCCATGGTTTCCGCCACGTTCAGGCTGGTGTCTTGAAACGGATGGCGGACATAACCGAAATACGCCCCCATGGCGGCAATCTCAAACCCAGCAATATCATCAAACGCTTGGCGAAAAGCCGCCGCCCGTTCGGCCATTTTTTCATTATTATCCTGCCGCCAGCCTTGGAGGGAATGGATCATCGGGGCGATGGCCTGTTGGCCAACACGGGGGGCGCAAATCTGAATGTTATCCATGATCTTGGCCATTTCTTGGATCGCGTTTGTGCTGGTGCAAACAGCCCCAAGCCGATGGCCGGGGATGCAATAGGCTTTCGAAAAACTATAGAGCAGAATTAATCTTTCGCGCCCGGGGTGGTTCAGCAAATCATGGCGCGGGGCATCTTGGGTGATGAAATCACGATAGGTCTCATCCAAAATCAGCCAGATGCCGCGGTCATGGCAAAGCGTCAGTATCGCCGATAAATGATCCGGCGGATAAATCGCCCCTGTGGGATTGTTCGGGGAGACCAAGGCCAAGGCTTTGGTGGTGGGGGTGATGGCTTGTGCAATATCATCAAGGCTGGGGATAAAGCCATGTTCCGCCAAGGCGGGAACGCTTGCCGTCTTGATGCCCAACATGGACAGGGTGGATTCATGGTTGAAATACCCAGGCTCGGTCATCAGCACCGTCTCACCCGCCCCCGCCACGGTTAAGGCGGAGATGATAAACGCCTGATTGCATCCAGAGGTGATCAAGATTTGATCCATGGCAAGAGGCTGGCCATAAACGCGAGTCATTTCTTGGGCATAGGCCTGCCGCAAGGAAGGCTCGCCTTCGATGTCACCATAACTCAGGCTGGATTGGTCAGCGGCAACGTCTTTTAACGCGGTGATCAGGTCAGGATGAGGCGGATAGCCAGGGACCGCTTGCGACAGATCAATAAGTGGGCCATGGGCGTTGTCATAGGCATTGATCCAGTTTTGCACAATGGCCACCGGCGGCGCGGTCAATTGGGTAATGGCAGGGTTGAACATAACATCCTCTTCACTGATGATTAACCATACTGAAAATTGACCATAATGAAAATTCAGATTTCGCGATGGCGGTTTTGAAGGGGCTGGATCAAGCCGGAAAAATCACTATATGAAGAGTATCTCAGCCAGTTTGTTGGCTTGATCAATAAAGACCAAAAGAAAAGATACCCAATGGCTATGATCCGCCATGATATTCCCAACCTGCCGCCCTTTAGGGGGGAGGCCTTGCCATGGATTGGT
This sequence comes from uncultured Alphaproteobacteria bacterium, assembly GCA_937952245.1. Lineage (GTDB taxonomy): Bacteria > Pseudomonadota > Alphaproteobacteria > Puniceispirillales > UBA1172 > JAGWAQ01. The sequence goes on from CALFYS010000057.1 coordinate 1,395, forward strand.
GGTGATCTTCAAACGTTGAAATCCACCATTCTTGGGGATGCGCCTCGACTGTCTCAGCAAGGCGAGATGCTGACCTTACCGCTTGAAGATGGTGATGCTTTGACGGCGATGTTGCACCGCCCACTTGAGGCAAAAGGCGTTTTCATCATCATCCATGGTCTGACAGGCTGTATGGATTCCCACCATGTTCTGCAAATGGCGAAAGCGGGATTGGCGCAATCCTATGCGGTCTTGCGGGTTAATATGCGCGGGGCAGGGCCTTCGGCATCACTATCCCGTCGCCGCTATTCAGCAAAATCAGGGGCGGATTTATTGCCCTTTATTCGCGCCATGGAACAGGCTTTTCCTGATGTCCCGATGATGATGGTGGCGCATTCCATTGGCGGGGCGGCGGCGTTGAATATGATGGTTGACCATGGTGATGAATTGGGCGGGCTTAATGCCCTTGCGGTGGTGGCCGCTCCTCTTGATCTGCACGATGCCAGCACGCGATTTCACCATCCCCGCAATCAGCCTTATGTTCAGTATATGTTAAAACGGCTGAAGGCTATGGCCATGGCGATGCCTGATTTAACCCCTGAGCAAAAAGCCCTGATCAAAACCTGCCGATCAATTCGGCAATTTGATGATGTCATGACCGCGCCAATGATGGGGTTTCAAAACGCCGATGATTATTACACCGCGGGCAGCACGCATCAGAAATTAGACCATCCCCAAAGACCGCTTTTATTGATCCACGGTGATAATGACAGTCTTGTTGGCGATGGGGCGTTGCGCGCCTTGCCGCCGATGAAAAACCGTTCGGTATTGATCAGCCGTGGCGGCGGTCATGTGGGGTTTCATGATGACCAAGGGCCATGGTTGCCGCGGGTTATTCTGGCATGGATGAAATCATTTCAAGGTTAATTCCGTGTTGGCCTGATTGTTCCTGTTGGTTCTAAAAACGCTGGTCACGACCTCGCTTTCGTGCAAATGTTTTCCATCATTATTTTGAGGCGTCCATGCTCGATAGGTTTAAAGAAATTCCGCCGTCAACACGAGGGGCCATTCTGTTGGTCACGGGGATTTCTGTTTTCGGGTTTTCGGATAACCTGACCTTGCTGGTTTCGGATCAAGTGGGGGTGGGGCAATTTCACTTCAGCCGATCTTTAATCGCGGTGTTTATGGTGCTGGCCTTGGGGCGGATTTTCGGCCTTGGGGTTTGGCCAAAAAATTGGAAACCTGTGTTGGCGCGGACGGTTTTTATCGTCACGTCCATGCTGCTGTATTTCAGCGTCTTGCCCATGATGCCCATCGCGGAAGCGGGGGCGGGGCTGTTTACCTCCCCAATTTTTGTGCTGATTTTTTCAACCGTGTTGTTTCGGGAAAAAATTGGCTGGCGACGGGTGATGGCGGTGGCGATTGGCAGCACGGGGGTCTTGCTGGTGTTAAAGCCCGGCGGTGATGGCTTTACCATTTACCATCTTCTTCCGGTGATGGCGGGGGCGTGTTATGCCATCGGCTCGATCATCACCTATCGTTATTGTCAGGATGAAAGCCCGCTGGCTATATTAATGGCATTCTTGATTGGCATTGGCACTTGCGGGGTCTTGACCACATCTGGGTTGACCATCTTTCCGGCCTCGCCTGAATTGATCGCCGAAGCGCCATTTTTATTCAGCCCATGGCGGGGAGTTGACCTTGCTTTTTGGGGTTGGATGATGGCCATTGCTTTGGGCGCGTCCATCGCCTTATCCCTGATGACCAGAGCGTATCAGCTGACCCAAACCAGCTACGCGGCGATTTATGAATATGCTTATGTCATCTCGGCGGGGTTTTTTGGCTGGGCATTTTGGGGGATCACCCCGGGGCTGATCAGTATTTTGGGCATTGCGCTGATTATCACCGCAGGAGTGATCATTGTCATAGCCCAGCAAAATATCGCATCAGAATAACCTTGCAAATCGGCATCTGACCCCTATCTAAAAGGGGTAGTCGGTTGATCTCTATTCTCCGAAATATTGTGGAGAACATTATGTTTCTAATGTCATCGTTGTTTTCGCGTTATGCTGACCTTGTGGTGCGGCGTAAATTTCTTCTGTCGTTCTTAAGCTTGATCGCAGGTTTCGCGGTTATTGCGGGCATCCCGAATCTGACGTTGGATACAGATGGTCGGGTGTTTATGGATGACCAAAACCCCGATAAAATTATGCTTGATCGGTTTGAACAGGAATACGCCAAGGATGATACATTAAGCATCGCCATCGCCCCCCAAGATGGTGAGGTGTTTACCCCTGAAACATTAGCGGTGATCGAATCCCTAACCGAAGACGCGTGGAACTTGCCTTATGTGCGGCTTGTCTCATCGGTGACGCGGTTTCAAAACACCTATGCCGATGGCGATATTGGTCTGGTGGTCGAAGACTTGGTGGTTGACCCCTATAATGTCACCCCCGAAGAAGCGGCGGCGGCAAAGGCGACAGCCTTATCGCGTATCGAATTAGACCGCAATTTGATCAATCGGGACGCGTCGGTGACTCAAATCGGCGTCATCTTCCGTTTGCCCGGCTTAGACCTGACCCGCGAAATCCCTGAAATTATGGAAGAGTTGATTCCATTGATTGAGGCGTATCGCGCCCAACATCCGGACATTAAATTTTATTATACGGGCAGCGTGCCGTTGGGCTATCAATTTAACGTCGCCTCCCAAGATGATGGCGCGACCTTAACCCCCGCTATGTTGGTGGCCATGCTGGCGGTTGTTGGGTTTTTATTGCGCACCGTCACCGGTGTTTTCTGCGTCACCGTGGTGGCGGTATTATCCGCGTTGATTTCCCTTGGGTCATTGGGCTGGACGTATATCCCGCTGAATTCAGCCACCGCCATTGCGCCACTGATGATCATCACCCTTGCCGTGGCCAGCACCGTGCATATGCTGTCTTCCGCGCGGCAGACCATGGCGGTGACCAATGATCGCCGCGAATGGGCGCGGAAAGCGATTGCGGATCATGGCTTGGCGATTACCATCGCGTGTTTGACCACCGCCATCGGGTTCTTGTCGCTGAACTTTTCCATCTCACCGCCTTTCCGGCAATTGGGCAATATGGTGGCGGCAGGGATGCTGGGGATTTGGGTCTATACCCTGACGCTGTTGCCGACATTGATCATGATCCTCCCGGGCAAACAAAAAGCGAATACCGCTGGTATTGACCGTGTCATGCAAGGGTTTGGTGAATTTGTCATCCGCAATCAACGCCGCCTTTTATTGGGGATTCCGGTGGTGATTGTCGCGTTCAGCGCGGGCATCGCCTCCATCAAATTGGAAGATGATTTCTTGCGGTATTTTGATGAACGTTATGAAATGCGGCAGGCCACTGATTATTTTGAAGATAATTTGGGCGGCTTGAACGTCTTGGAATACGCGCTGGAAACAGGGGTGGAAAGCGGCATTAATAATGTTGATTATCTGGCCAAGGTGGAAGCGTTTACCACGTTCTTGCGGGCGCAACCTGAAGTCAGCCACGTGCGGTCCATCAGTGATATTATCAAACAATTGAACATGAATATGAACGGCGATGACGCGTCGTTTTATCGCTTGCCCAAGAGTGATGAGGAAGTGTCCCAATATCTCTTCCTTTATGAATTGTCCCTTGGCTATGGTATGGATTTGACCGATCAGATTAATATTGATCGGTCGGCGATCCGTGTGACGGCTTATGTGCCGCGCACCACCACCGCCAGCATGATTGCCCTTGATGGCCGTATTCAAGATTGGTTCCAAAATAATGCACCGGAGCTGACCAGCCCTGTCACAGGCCAGACCCATGTTTACACCATGATCTCCGCCCGTGATGTGCCGGCGATGCTGCAAGGCACGTTGCTGGCTTTGGTGTTTATTTCCTTTATTATTTTGCTGGTTCTGCGTGATGTGAAATTAGGCATCATTAGCCTTGTGCCGAATTTAATTCCTGCCGCCATGGCGTTTGGGTTATGGGGATATTCTGTCGGCACGGTGACCTTGGCGGTGTCGATTGTGGTTGCCATGACCTTAGGCATTGTGGTGGATGATACGGTGCATTTCATGTTGAAATATGCCGAAGCCAAAAAGCGTGGAGAGACCGCGGAAAACGCTGTCCGTTATGCGTTTAAATCGGTCGGCATGGCATTGACGGTCACTTCACTTGGATTGGTATTAGGCTTTATAATCTTGGGGATGTCTGGATTTGCGGTTAATCGCGATTTGGCAAGGCTGACGGCGATCACCTTAAGCTTTGCTTTATTTGTTGATTTCCTCTTCCTGCCCCCATTGTTGATATGGATGGATAAAATGAAAAAGACACGACTGCCCAATAAGGCTGTTGCCGCAACATTGGCTTTGGCGGTTTTATTGCCGCTCGGCATGATGGCCGCCCCGGCCATGGCATCGGCGGAAAAAGGCCTTCAGATTGCCCAAGAACAAGACAAGCGTGACCTCGGCTGGGGTGATTTCAGCGTTGTAGGGCGGATGGTGTTGAAAAACAAAGCCGGCAAAGAAAGCGTGCGCGAATTTAAAACCATGACCTTTGAAGAAGCCGATCCAACCCTTGGCGATAAAAGCGTGATTGTCTTCACCCGCCCTAGAGATGTTCGGGGAACATCGCTGTTAACCCATTCCAATATTGAACCCGAAGATGACAACCAATGGCTGTTCCTGCCCGCGTTAAAACGGGTGAAGCGAATTTCATCATCAAACCGTACCGGAAAATTTGTCTCGTCTGAATTTTCTTATGAAGATTTAGGGTCAGAAGAAGTGGATGATAACACCTATCTTTGGCTTGAAGACCTGCCGTGCCCCGGGGCGGAAGACCTGACCTGTGCCAAGGTTGAAATCACGCCAAAGAATAAAAAATCCGGCTATTCAAAGCGCATCGCCTTTATTGATTTGGACGAATATCGGAATTATCAGGTGGAGTATTACAACCGCCGTGGTGACCTTGAAAAAACCCTGACCTTTAGTGATTACCGCCAGTATTTAGGCCAATATTGGCGCGCCCATGCCATGGATATGAAGAATGTCCAAACCGGCAAATCCACCACATTGGAATGGGATGAATATTTGTTTCAATCAGGGCTGACCGTTGAAACGTTTGAGCCGAAATCATTGCCGAAATTATCACGCGGGAAATGATGATCGCAAAAGACCCAAGAAACTGGCCTCGATATTTTGCAAGTGGGGTCATGGCGCTCAGCCTGCCGTTCTGCCTTCATGCTGGTGTAGTGGCGGCTGAAGAATCTGACGCGGGTTTGTTCGACCAATGGGATGTTGAACATTACGGGTCACTTGAGGCGACGGTGGATTATTTCCCCCGTGATGCCGCCTATGATCAGCAAGATGATGTCATGGCCACGGTTGAAGCCAATCCGGTCATGATCATCACCGGTGATCAATCCGAAATTGTCCTTGAACCTCGTCTGGTCGCCCCTAAACATGGTCATGCTTTTGTCGATTTAAAAGAAGGTTTTGTCACCACCTCTTTGGGGGAGATGGATCTCTTGGTTGGGGCAACAACCGAATTTTGGGGGAAGAACGAAGCGGCCAATCTGGTGGATATTATCAACACCAAAGATTACACCATGGGGCTGCAATCCGGTGAAAAACAAGGGATGCCCATGGTGAAATTGGGGCAAGCCTTGGGCCCAGGTTATCTTGATCTTTATGTCATGCCGATCTTTATCGAGAACCGCTACGCTGGCGCGCAATCGCGATTGCGCCCGAATATGGCTTATCGCCCCGGGGTCAGCCGTTATCAAGCGGGGGTTGATCGGCAAGATACCTCAACCGCTATCCGTTATTCAGGATATTACGGCGATCTTGATTATGGCATCAGCGCGTTTCAAGGCATCACCCGTGACCCGGGGGCGGTGATTGATGGCGGGAATTTGCTGCCGCTTTATCATGACATCACCCAATATGGTGTTGACCTGCAATGGACAACAGGTGAGACGATTTACAAAACAGAGTTGATCCAGCGAGGCGATCAATTGAATCAAAGCGGGATTGAAGATGATTACACCGCGGGTATCGCCGGTCTAGAACATACGCTTTATGGAATCATGGACAGCCAAGGCGATTTGGCGCTCTTTGCTGAATATGCCCATGACAGCCGCGGTGATGATGCCGCCAGCGGGTTGCAAAATGATCTCTTTATGGGCGGTATTCTGTCGATGAATGATGTTGATGATACGCAGTATCGCGTCATTATCGGCTATGATCTTGATGAAGCGTCGCGCAGTGTTACGGCTGAATATTCCCGCCGCGTGACAACAGGGGTGACGTTGGAAGCGTCTTTTTATCACCCTGATCAAATGTCAAAGGATACCCATTTTTATTCATTTGATCGCGATACACGGCTGCATACCGCGATCAAATATTCGTGGTGATCAGCCGTTAGGCCGCAATAATGTTATGCTCAGGGCCAAAGGGGAAGCCCGTGATATTGGTGGCGCCATCTTCGGTGACCACCAAAATATCATGTTCGCGATAACCGCCAGCCCCGTCTTGGCCTTCAGGAATGGTGATCATCGGTTCCATGGAAATCACCATATTCGGCTCAAGCACAGTGTCTATATCCTCGCGCAATTCCAGACCCGCTTCACGGCCATAATAATGGCTCAAGACGCCGAATGAATGGCCATAACCAAAGCTGCGGTAATCCAGATAACCCAAGTCTTCAAACATCGCGTTTAATTCATGGGTGATCTCAGCACAGCTGACCCCGGGCTTGATCAATTCAAGACCACGCTTATGAACAGCGACATTGGCTTCCCATGCTTTCAATGTCGCGGCATCAGGCTCACCCAAAACAAGCGAACGTTCAAGGGCGGTGTAATAGCCTGAAATCATCGGGAAGGTGTTGAGCGACAAGAGATCGCCAGCTTCCAATTGACGGCAGGTGACAGGGTTATGCGCGCCATCGGTGTTGATGCCGGATTGGAACCAAACCCAGCTGTCTCTGACTTCACTGTCAGGGAAGCGGCGGGCAATTTCCAATTCCATGGCGTCACGTCCGGCCATGGCAACGTCAATCTCTCTTGTGCCAAGTTTAATGGCATCACGGATGGCTTCGCCGCCAATATCGGCTGTATTCGCGCCAGCGGTGATCAGTTCGATTTCGGCATCAGATTTGATCATCCGCTGCTGCATGGTGGCACCAGCAATATCAATCAATTCCGCCCCATCCATATGATCCAGCAAGGCATCGCGGGTGGCGAGCACGAGGTGATCATTTTCAACGCCAATCCGCTTGGCCTTGCCAGCAACAGATTTAATGGCACGGAAATAATTGCCGCGCTGCCAATCGGTATAAATGATATTGTCCCCGTGGCACCGCCGCCATGGCTGGCCAGCATCAATACCTGCGGAAACAGTGGTGCAATGATCGGCCGTCACAACCGCGGCATAAGGCCGACCAAAAGCGCAATAAAGAAAGCCTGTATAATAGGCGATGTTATGCATTGACGTCAGAACAACCGCATCAAGACCATGCAATGTCATGATTTGCCGCAAGCCATGAAGACGGCGATCATATTCATCTGCTGAAAAAGGCAATACCGCTTTTTCACCGTTATAAAGCCGCATGGTTTGAGGGCGGTTCATTTGAATATGGTTCATGGTTTCATCCTTCCTTTCCGGGCGGAAAGTCACACCCGGTTTTTCATCCGGGCGTACAGGATGTGTTACAAATTGTGTAACTTGCCAATTGCATTTCAGCCGCAAAAGGCACGATCGACGCCATCGATCAAGCATCAATATAATTGATTTTTACGCGGACGAAAAGTGGATTTATCAAAACCAGATTGCCGCTTTGTTATGGCTTGTCGTCCCCTATAACTTGGCGTACGGTTTTTGTTATGCGCCGATCACAATCACGAAAAAACCAACGCCAAGACCAAGGGGGTCAATCCACCCGCCGATCGCATCGGTATCGGCAGTTGCGGCATCGCATGGCACCGCAAAAAATCATGTCCGATGATCGCGTTACAGCCCTCCATGAAACCGCCCTTGATGTGTTGGAAAATCTAGGCATCAAGATAACCCACCAAGGCGCCCGTGATCTTTTGTCCAAAAATGGGGCGGCGATTGATGGCGATATGGTGAAACTGGGTCGGGAGATGGTAACAGCGGCGATTGCCAGCGCGCCAAAATCCATGGTCTTAAAAGCGATTAACCCTGAACGTGAATTGCCGCTTGATCAAGATAGCCTGATCTTTACCCCATCGGGCGGTTGCCCCAATGTTTATGATCGCATCAGAGGCCGCCGCCCCGGCGATGCCGAAAGCTATATTGAGATGGCCAAATTGGTGCAGAGTTTTGATGTCTTGCACAAAATGCCAGTCGCGCCAGAACCGCAAGATGTCCCGCTTCATGAACGGCATATCTTTACCAATTTCATTCAGATGATTTATGGCGATAAACCGTTGGGGCATTATGCCCGTGGCCAAGCCCAGACCGATCAGATTTTTGAAATGATTTGCTGTGGCCTTAATCTTTCCGATGATGACTTTAAATCAGGCATTTGGTCATCAACCGTGATCAATTCAAATTCCCCCCGCTTGTTGGATGATACCATGGCCGAAGGCTTGATGAATTATGCTGATTATCAGCAATTGACCATCATCACGCCGTTTTGCCTGTCGGGGGCGATGGCGCCGATCACCACCGAAGGGGCGTTGGTTTTATCCCATGCCGAAGCTTTGGCGGGCATAACCTTATCGCAAATGACCAACCCCGGGGCGCCGATTGCTTATGGCAGTTTTTCTTCCAATGTTGATATGAAATCAGGCTCCCCTGCTTTTGGCACGCCAGAACACGTCCGCCTTCAAATCGGGGCAGGGCAATTGGCGCGGTTTATTGGTATTCCATGGCGGGCGGCGGCGGGGTCAGCCAGCAACACAACCGATGCCCAAGGGGCGGCAGAAAACCTGATGGGGATATGGGGGGCGATCCAAGCGGGCGCGAATATCATTTTGCACAGCACCGGTTGGCTGGAAGGCGGCTTGACCGTGGGGTTTGAAAAAACCATCACCGATCTTGAACATATTCAATCCATGGCCGAATTATGCCAAGAGGGTGAGGCGGTTTCCTTGCAAAGTGTCTTTGATGACATCGCCAGCGTGCAGCCCGGGGGGCATTTCTTTGACACGGCGGAAACCATGGCCAGATTCGCTGAGGCTTTTTACCCGCCTTTGGTGGCTGATCTTTCAAATAACGGCAGCTGGCTTGAACAAGGCGGTCTTACCGCCGAAGACCGGGCCACAACCCTCTGGCGGGATTGTCTTGATCAATATCAACGACCGCCCCATAGTGAAGAAATGGAAGCCCGATTGACACCATTGGTCGAACGGCTGAAATCAAATGGCGGCGCCGCGCCTTTAACATGAGCAGGAAAGAAAGTAAGCACGATGAAATTAACGGATTTTAACACCCTGACCTTTGACTGTTATGGCACTTTGATTGATTGGGAAAGCGGCATGGTTGCTGGGCTTCGTCCGTTGACGGATCAGGTGAAAACTGAACTCACGCGCAACCAGATTCTAGAAGCCCACGCCCGCCATGAAAGCAGCCAGCAACGCTATACCCCCGCCATGCGATATGACCATCTTTTGGCGATTGTCTATAAACGCCTTGCCGAAGAATGGGGCGTGAATGTCAGCATCGATGATTGTGAAACCTATGGCCGATCTGTTCATCACTGGCCAGCCTTCCCTGATTCCCAAGAGGCGTTACGGCAATTAAAAGAACATTATAAACTGGTCATTTTATCGAATGTTGATAACCGCAGTTTTGCGTCGAGCAATGAAAAGCTAGGCGTTGAATTTGATGCGATTTATACCGCCGAAGATGTTGGGTCCTATAAGCCGAACGATCGCAACTTTGATTATATGTTGGAAAAACTTGGCACTCTTGGGATTGAAAAATCAAATATCCTGCACACGGCGGAAAGCATGTTCCATGATCACGGTCCGGCCAACCGTCATGGGCTGGCATCGTGCTGGATTTATCGCCGCCATCAGGATGAAGGTTTTGGGGCGACGATGAACCCCGGGGATATGCCCCATTATGATTTCCGCTTTACCTCAATGGCGGAAATGGCTGAGGCGGTTGCCTCAGCCTAAACCATCAGGTTTAACCATCAGGGCGGGAAGATTTAGCAAGTGTAATTCATCCCAATCCGGCCACCATCAACATAGATGGTCTCACCGGTGATATAAGAGGCTTTGCTGCTGGCCAAAAACGCCACGACATCGCCAATCTCTCGTGGTGTGCCAATGCGCTTTAATGGCGTCCGTGACATGACCATGGCCATGGCATCAGGATTGGCGTTCACCCCTGCCAGCATGGCGGTGTCGATAGACCCGGGGCCCACCGCGTTGACGCGAATGTTATGCGGTGCCAAGGCCAAGGCCGTGGCTTTGGTCAATTGCATAACGCCGCCTTTTGATGCGCAATAAGCAGGGATGGATGGGATGGAAACCACGGCATTGATGGATGACATATTCACCACCGCGCCTTCGATTTTATGCTCCACCATCATTTTTGTTGCGCGCTGAATCGTGTGGAACGTGCCGGTCAGGTTAATATCAATAACGCGTTTGAAATCATCAATTGAGGTTTCAAAAAAATCATTGGGCATGGCGACCCCGGCGTTATTCACCAGAATAGAAACAGGGCCATGGTCTTTGGCGATGGCATCAAACATCGCGTCAATCTGGGCGGTGTCACCAATATCACAGACCATGCCGACCGTGCCTTGGCCTAATTTTTCCGCCGCCGCCATAACCGCGTCTTCATTAATGTCCGCCAGAATAATCTTGGCGCCATCTTCCATAAGAGCTTCGGCTGAGGCGTAGCCAATGCCTTGCGCGCCACCCGTAACAAGAGCCAGTGGTTGTGTGGTCATGACAGTCTCCATCAATGAATTTAATATTGCATGACCATCTAAGGGGGATTGGCCATGACTGTAAAGGGTTTTATAGCGCCTACACCAGCGGAGTTTAGCCGCTTGACATTGAGTTAGTATCGACTAACTTACTTAGTATCTAGATTGAAGGGATTGCTCAATGATCACGCTGATCAAAAGTTTGATCACAACCATGGTGATGGTGATCGCGTCATGCCTTGTGCTTGCTGCGCCGGCATCGGCTGACCGTTTGAAAGTCGTGACCACATTTACCGTCATCGCGGATATTGCATCTGAAGTGGCGGGGGAGGCGGCGGATGTTGTCTCGATCACCAAGCCCGGGGCAGAAATCCATGGCTATCAACCCACCCCGGGGGATTTGGTGCGGGCCATGGATGCTGATTTGATTCTCTGGAACGGGCTTAATTTGGAATTATGGTTTGAGCCATTTTTAGCCAATCTCGGGGCAATCCCATCGGTGACCGTCAGTGAGGGGATCACCCCGATTGCCATCGCCGAGGGGCAGTATCAGGGCAAAGCCAATCCCCACGCGTGGATGGGGTATGATAACGCCGTCATCTATATTGAAAATATCAAGGCAGCATTAAGCCAGCATGACCCGGAAAACAGCGCGGTCTATGCTCGTAATGCTGAAGCCTATCAATCGCGTCTTCGTGAGGCGCTCTTGCCGCTGAAAGAAGCGATTGCCGATGTGCCTTCTGACAAACGCTGGCTGGTGACTTGCGAAGGGGCGTTTAGTTATCTGGCGCGTGATCTGGGGATGAAGGAGCTTTACCTCTGGCCCATGAACGCGGATCAAACCGGCACGCCGCAACAAGTTCGCCACGTGATTGACGGCGTCAAACAGCATCAAATCCCCGTGGTTTTTTGTGAAAGCACGGTCAATACCGCCCCCGCAAAACAAGTGGCACGGGAGACAGGCGCGCATTATGGCGGGGTGCTTTATGTCGATTCCCTCAGCGCAAAAGACGGCCCTGTGCCGAGTTATCTTGATCTTTTAAACGTCACCATCAGCACGATTACCGATGGTCTTACCCAAGGTCTTGCCAAAAATGGGGTGCAAGATGGCGGGTGATTGTTCAGGCCCTGGTCTGGTGGCTGAAAACCTAAGCGTGACCTATCGCAATGGTCATCGTGCTTTATGGGATGCGGGTTTTGAAATCCCTCGGGGCAGTGTCACCGCCCTTGTGGGGGTCAATGGCGCGGGCAAATCAACCTTGTTCAAAGCCATGATGGGGTTTGTCAAAACCTCATCGGGGCAAATCTCAATTCTGGGGCAATCGGTTTCATCCGCCTTGAAGAATAATCTGGTGGCCTATGTCCCGCAATCCGAAGATATTGACTGGTCATTTCCGGTGCTGGTCGAAGATGTGGTGATGATGGGGCGGTATGGCCATATGGGGTTTTTGCGCCGCCCGAAACAAGTGGATCGTGATGCTGTTGCCCATGCCCTTGAACGTGTTGGGATGCAGGATTACGGCAAGCGGCAAATCGGCGAATTGTCCGGCGGCCAGCGCAAACGTGTATTCTTGGCAAGAGCCTTGGCGCAAAACAGTCAGGTGATTTTGCTTGATGAGCCGTTTACTGGCGTTGATGTCAAAACCGAAAATCAGATCATTTCTCTTTTGGGCCGATTGCGCGATGAAGGCCGGGTGATGCTGGTCTCCACCCATAACCTTGGTTCGGTGCCGGAATTTTGCGACCGGACGATTTTGATCAAAGGCACGGTGCTGGCCTATGGCGCGACAGCAACAACATTCACTCGCGGCAATCTTGAAAAAGCTTTTGGCGGCGTGTTGCGGCATTTCACCCTTGGCGGGGCAACCCTGCATGATGATAACGATGCCCGTACCGTCACCATCTTGACCGATGATGAACGTCCTTTCGTGCAATATGGCGACCAAACGCAAATTCGTGAGGCGCAAATCCGTGAACAGGATGAAACAACCTCATCAGAGGATGATAATGATTAGCCTTCTGCTAGAGCCTTTTGCCTATGGCTATATGACCAAAGCTATGGTGGTGTCGGCCATGGTGGGGGGGCTTTGCGCCTTTCTTTCGGCCTATCTGATGTTGAAAGGCTGGTCTTTGATCGGCGATGCCCTTTCCCATTCGGTCGTCCCCGGGGTGGCAGGGGCGTATATGCTGGGTTTGCCTTTTGCCCTTGGGGCCTTTTTGGCGGGCGGATTGGCGGCCATGGTCATGCTGTTTTTAACCGAACGATCAGGGTTGAAAACCGATGTGATCATCGGGATGATTTTCACCTCTTTCTTTGGCCTTGGGCTGTTTATGGTCTCGCTTAACCCCATGGCGATTTCGGTTGAGACCATCACCATGGGCAATATTCTGGCCATCACCCCTGAAGACACATGGCAGCTGGTGTTGATTGGCGGGATCTCAATCATCGTCTTGCTGGCGAGGTGGAAAGATTTGCTGGTGGTGTTTTTTGATGATCACCACGCCCGCAGCATTGGGCTGAACCCCTTGGGCTTAAAGGTGATGTTCTTTGCCATTCTTTCGGCGGCGGTGGTGGCGGCCATGCAAACCGTGGGGGCGTTTTTGGTGATCGCGCTGGTGGTCACCCCCGGGGCAACGGCTTATCTGTTGGCGGATCGTTTTGATCGGCTGTTGGTGATCTCCGTCGCCATTGGTGTCAGCACCAGTTTTCTGGGGGCGTATGCCAGTTACTTTTTGGATGGCGCCACAGGGGGGGTGATCGTCACTCTGCAATTACTGATCTTTATTCTGGTGTTTATCTTCGCCCCTAAACATGGCCGGTTGGCGCAACTGAAATTGGCAAAATCGCAATCGTTATCACCCGCCTCATCAGATGAGGCCAGATAATGGGAGCCAAGTGATGGGATTGGAGACGTTATTATTGCCGTTTCATTTTGCCTTTATGCAAAAAGCCTTTTTCATCGGCATCATCATCGCTATTCCCGCCGCCTTGCTTTCCTGTTTTTTGGTGGTAAAGGGCTGGGCGCTGATGGGGGATGCCGTCAGCCATGCGATTTTGCCCGGGGTGGTTTTGGCCTATCTTTTGGGCGCGCCGTTGATTATTGGGGCGTTTGCCACGGGCATGATCTGCGCCTTGGCCACGGGATATTTAACCCAAAACAGCCGCGTCAAACCTGATACGGTGATGGGGGTTGTTTTTTCAGGGATGTTTGGCATTGGCATTGTGATTTATATCGCGATCGACAGCGCCCTTCATCTCGACCATATCCTCTTTGGCAATATTTTAGGCATTAGGCCTAATGAAGTGATCATGGCTTTGGTGATCTCCACGGTGGTCAGCATCGGGCTTTTGGCGAAATCAAAGGATTTATTGCTCTATAGTTTTGATGCCACCCAAGCCCGCGCTTCAGGATTATCGGTGGGGCTGCTTTATTATGGGTTGCTGGCCGCCATGACCTTGACCGTGGTCGCGACGCTTTCAGCAACAGGGTTGATCTTGGCCATCGGCTTAATGATCGCCCCCGGCGCGATTGCGTTTTTGCTGGTGCGGCGGTTTACAACCATGATGCTGGTGGCGGTGGCGGTGGCGATCACGGCCATGACGATGGGGATTTATGCCAGTTTCTTTTTAGACAGCGCCCCCGCCCCCACAATTGTGCTGGTCTTCAGCCTGATGTTTATCGCGGCCTTTGTCGCCAAAGTGATGCGGCAATCCCGCGCTGAAACCGCCTCCTAGGCCCAAGCCCCACGACTGGACAAGATGATCTCAAGGTCTATTTCATGACCCATGATGGATTACACCACACCTGACCCTTATGTTGTTTTAGGCCAATTGGTGATGATTGGCTTGATCCACGCTGGCCTGACGCTGGCGCTGTTATGGATCAACCGCGCCTATGGCGATCGCCCGTTTTTCTTAAAAGGGGAATGGTGGCGGCCGGTCTCGGTGATGATCGGGCTGTCGATTTTATCAGGGCTTGTGGTGGCAGGGTTGAGCATGGCGGCCTTGCAAGCCTCGATCATGACGGTCTTGGTGATCAACGCGGGGTTCTTGACCTTATGGTTTTTGGAATTGGCGTTGATCGCGGGGCAACGGTTTTTCACCGCGTTATTTGGTGATGACTTGCCGCGGGAAATCAGCATTTTTGTCGGGTTTGTTTTGGCCACCAATGGCGGATATTTCACCTTAATGTTTATCGCGGCGTTATTCAGGCCGCAAAATTTATAGCCATGGCCAGCCGTCGTGGCGTCACCGAAAGATTACGTTAACAGGAGCATCACAGGAGCATTTCATGGATAACGCAACCACGTGCCAAATCATCCAAGCCTCAGAACGGGCATCTGATATGCGGAAGAATTTTATCTGCGCTCAGGATTCCATGCACCAAGCGATGCTGGAAACACCATGGCCAATCCTGTTTTACGCCGCTTCGGTTTTATTCATCATGTATTTGGTTCAGCGCGCCGCCAATGTCCCCCATCGCACGCCTGAATACGAAGCCCGCAAAAAAGAAGCCCACAAAAAAGAAGAAGCCGAAAAAAACGATTAGCGTTTTTGCATCACCATGATTTTGGAGGTCATGCCCAATTCCACCATATGCGGCCCGCTTTCATCTTCAAGGATGGTGGCCTTACCGCTGGTCTCCGCCGCCAGACACGCCGCCATATACGCGGGGTTTTCCAGCGTATGATTATTCAGTGAGAAAATCAGCAACCCGCCTTTTGGCAATTTATCCAGCAATTGGTTAATGGTTTCCGGCGGGGCGTGTTTATCGGCAATCACCCCCATGGCGGTGATCACCTGATAATGCCCATCATCAAAGGGGAAAGGGTTGTCCAGCGTCACCACCTCAAGGTTTTGGTAAATGCCATCAAGGCTTCGGGCGATGGCCACCATTTCAGGGCTGACATCTGATCCATCAATTTGAGTGTAACCCCCTGCCGCCAAGGCTTTGCCTGAAAGCCCTGTGCCGCATCCCACATCAAAGATAGGAGCGCCGCGCTCAGGGCAATGCCGTTGCAAGGCTTCGACAATCCGCCGCGGCGATTGATAGTCATGATCTTTCATGGTTTGGTCATAACTTTCGGCCCAATCCCCATACATGGCTTGGGTGTCATCATGGTCTTTCAACCGATAGGCGCGTTTTAAAAATGGATTGTTGGTCATGGCTTCCCCCCTTTTTGTTTATGAAAACGGAAAAATTTTGTCTTGTCAAAACCCAGCGATATTAAAGAAAAGGGGAAGGGGTTAATATTTCTGTCATATTGTTGAAATAATTTCGATAAGATAGAAATGCCAATAGCAAAAGATTTGGGCAGGATGCGAGATGAATAAATTAGCGGCGGAATGTTTAGGCACATTGTTTTTAGTTGCCACCGTGGTGGGGTCCGGCATCATGGCCGAAGACCTTTCCGGCGGCAACATAGGGCTTGCTCTGTTGGCCAATACGATCGCCACCGGCGCTATTCTCTATGTCATCATCGCTATGTTTGGGCCTATTTCAGGGGCGCATTTCAACCCCGTGGTCTCGCTTGTTATGGCCACAAAAGGGGCGTTGCGCTGGCCGGAGGCGGGCGGGTTTATCATCGCCCAGATTATCGGCGGTATCCTTGGCGCGTGGCTGGCTCATTTCATGTTCGGGTTGGATATTCTGCAATATTCGATGAAAGCCCGCTCAGGGGTCAATCAATATGGCTCGGAAGTGGTGGCTAGTTTTGGTCTTTTGCTGACGATCCTTTTGGGGGTGCGGTATCGGGCGGAAGCCATCCCCGCCATGGTGGGGCTTTATATCACCGCCGCCTATTGGTTTACTGCTTCCACCAGTTTTGCCAATCCTGCGGTGACCATCGCCCGCACTTTGAGCGATAGTTTCGCCGGTATTCATTATGGCGATACCATCCCCTTTATTCTGGCGCAAATCCTCGGCGCTTACCTCGCCCTGCTGGTGAGCAGGTTGTTGATCAGGGATTAGTGGGTTTAACCCCCAACGTCCCCTTACGTCATGGGCTTCAATCGCTTTCAACTGATGTTATGATGCGATAGGCTGAATAGAAGGCAAAGGAGGCCATCATGAAAACGGCAGTGATCACAGGCGCGGCGCGGGGCATTGGTTTGGCCACCGCCAAATTGTTTATCAAAGAAGGGTATCAGGTGGCCATGGTTGATCGTGATGCCGATGAATTGATGAAAGCCGCTGGCGCATTGGATCACGTCAAAGCCTTTGTTGCCGATATATCTGAACCTGAAACCGTCGCCCGTTTGTTTGATGATATTATCGCATGGTCTGGCCAGATTGATGCGCTGGTCAATAACGCTGGCGTGGCGGATTTCGGGCCGATTGAAGAGACAAGTTTTGAGCGGTGGCGCACCATCATGGCGACCAATCTGGATGGTGTGTTTTTATGCAGCCAACGCGCCATCCCTTGTTTAAAGAAAACCCAAGGCGCGATTGTGAATATCGCCTCCATTTCTGGCTTGCGGGCTTCGACCTTGCGGGTGGCATATGGCACATCGAAAGCCGCGGTGATTCAACTGACCCAACAACAAGCGGTTGAATTGGGTGAATATGGCATCCGCGCCAACGCGGTTGCCCCGGGCCCTGTTCGAACCAAACTCGCCATGGCGGTGCATAGCCAAGATATTATCGACGCCTATCATGATGCCCTGCCGCTTAATCGCTATGGCACGGAACATGAGATCGCCGAAGCCATTGTGTTTTTGGCATCTGATCGCGCCAGCTTTATCACCGGCCAGACGCTATCCGCCGATGGCGGTTTTGAAAGCACAGGCGTGGGGCTTCCAGCACTGCGGAAACCCAAATCCTGAACAAACAAAACCCTGAATAAATCAAGACCCTAAGTAAGAGTAAAGACCATGACATTATTATTCGCTGAAACCCCGCCCATCCCATTACACGCCCTAGCGGCCATGGTGGCGGTGATTTTAGGCGGCATTCAATTTGCCCTCAAAAAAGGCACGCGCCTGCATAAAACCCTTGGCTGGATTTGGGTGGGGTTAATGACGATTGTGGCGGTGACATCATTTTTCATCCATGAAATTAAACTATGGGGACAATACAGCCCCATCCACCTGCTCAGCCTTTGGACATTGGCTTCCCTTGGCATGGCGATTTATTTTGCCAAAATCGGTAAGATCAAACGCCACAAACAAGTGATGATTGCGCTTTATGGCTTTGCGTTGATCCTGACAGGGGCGTTCACGATGTTGCCCGGGCGGGTCATGCACCAGATCGTTTTTGGCGGGTAATCGCCTGATCACCTTCAAAAACCCTGAAAAACCCCCGCGCAACTGGCGGGGTTGGCAAAATCCAAGTCGAGTTTGCAACAGGCCAATAACCTTGGCTAAAGGTAAGATTATTTGGTAATTTTGGAAGATTAAGGGCGCGGCCATACCGCCCCATGAATGAGAGCCGTCATGTTTATTGGCATCAAAGATATGTTCAAAATTGGGATTGGGCCGTCGAGCTCCCATACCATGGGGCCGATGTCAGCGGCATCTCAATTCATTCAGAATCTGGCGGCTCATGCCGCGGCAACCGATAGCGCCGTTGCCCATGTTGAGGCGCGTATCCACGGCTCATTGGCGTTTACCGGCAAAGGCCACGCCACCGATCGCGCCATCTTTTTGGGGCTGATGGGCTTTGTTCCCGCAACATTAGACCCGAAAAAAGTCGCCGAATACGAAGCCGCGTTAATGGCCGAAAAATACCTTCATCATGATGATTTGGGCAAGATGCGCTTTGACCCGGAAACTGACCTGATTTTTGATTATGACGTGGTCTTGCCCGAACACACCAACGGGATGCAGTTCTATGCCTATGATGGCGATGGCCAGACCATTCTGCATGAGATTTATTATTCCATCGGCGGCGGGTTTATTCGCCGTTCAGATGAAATGCAACATGACGATGCTCCCAGCACGGCGCATCACCCTTACCCGTTTACCAGCGCCGCGGAAATGTTGGAGATGGGGGCGGCCTCAGGGTTGAGCATTGCTGAAATGCAACGCCAGAACGAACAGGCCTATCAAAGCGCTGAAGATTTAGACGCGTTCATCGCCAGCATTTGGGGGGTGATGGATGCTTGTATTGATCGCGGGTTGAATAATGATGGCGTGTTGCCCGGCGGGCTTAACGTCAAACGGCGGGCGAAAAACATCGCCGCGCAATTGCAAGCTGAGGTCAGCCGCAATGATCAACAGCCCCATGTCGCCAATGATTGGCTTTCGGTTTATGCCATGGCGGTGAATGAAGAAAACGCCATCGGCGGACAGATTATCACCGCCCCCACCAATGGCGCGGCGGGGGTGGTGCCGGCGGTGATCCGTTATTATCGTGACCATTGCCATGGCGTCACCGAAGATGGGATTTCGACCTTCTTGCTGACGGCGGCGGCGATTGGCATGATCATCAAATCCAACGCTTCGATCAGCGGGGCGGAAGTCGGCTGCCAAGGGGAAGTGGGTTCAGCATCGGCGATGGCGGCGGCGGGGTTATGCGCGGCGCTCGGCGGCAGTAATGAACAGATCGAAAACGCCGCTGAAATCGCGCTTGAACATCACCTTGGCATGACCTGTGATCCGGCGGGGGGCTTGGTGCAAGTCCCTTGTATTGAGCGCAATGGGTTGGGGGCGATTAAGGCGGTGTCTTCGGCCTCGCTTGCCCTGCGCGGCGATGGCCAGCATTTTATCCCCTTGGACAATTGCATTGAAACCATGCGCCAAACGGGGCTGGATATGCACGAACGGTATAAAGAAACCTCACAAGGCGGGCTGGCGGTAAACCTGCCGGAGTGTTAGGGCTCAAGCCTTAGCCACACACCCCTAAGGGCGTTTGATGATGGCCAGGTCATCCCTCAGGGTTTCAACAATCTCGATCACTTCATTCATGCGCTGGATCGCTGTTTTGGCGGATTGCACCAATTTTTTGGGCGATTGCATTGCAAGGCCCTCCCCCGCCACATCTTCCAGCCCATGAAACGCGATGGTAAACACATCCTCCCTCAACCCCGCCGTAATCCGGCGACTGCCCGTCCATCGGGAATAGGGGGTGAAGAAATAATGCTGCATTTCAACAAAGCTTTGCTGCACATAAGGCGTGAGAATGCTTTTGACCAATTCGGGGTCATCGCTGAACACTTCAAATAATTTTTCAAATTCATCATTGATCAACTGAACATTGGGCTTGCGCCGGAACAGCCGGCGGAAAAAGTTTTCCAGCTCATCGTTAATCAGAATCCGGATTTCAGATGCCACCGGTTTTTCCAATTTCATTTCCAGAACAAGATAGGGGATGCGTTCATAGGTGGCAGAATTGCCACTGCTTCGCGCTTGGCTGTAGATAAGATTATAGAATCGAAACAGGCCATCATGGCTTTGATACGCGGCTTTAATCTTGGGGTCGCTGCGGGGCAGAATATCGCGGTCATAAAGCGCTTCGGCGGCAGTGTTGATGCTGTTATCATCTTCAAACGGGATCAAGTGGTCTTGAAAATGTTCATCAATGGCGGTTTTAAATTCGGTTTTTTTGACTGATGTCAGGGCTTTGAACGGCAAATACACAGCATAGCCAAGACCAGCCCCCAGCAACGCCGCGGCAACAATAATATTTTGCCCATTCAGCCCCAAGATCACCTCAGCTTCATGATGCTGATAGACAAAGACAATCCTCAGAAAGATGACGGCAAGGGCAAGCCATGTCACCGATAAAGCGGTGGCGCGCAAATAATATTGGCGGCTATATTGGGCTAAACCCGGGGCGATATGGCGATCCCATAACGCGGCAAAACCTTCTTCTTCGGCGGTGTCTTCTTGAAAACTTAACATATTGGTCACAACAACAAATTCAAAACACCGCTTTCTTTTAGGCTATGTTTGGTTTTGAATAAAGAGGGTTCATAAGGATTGCCCTAAAGCAAATGCTATCTCTGCGCTATGATGTAGAGATAGACAATATTGAAATCATTCTTAAAGGGTAGTTGAGGTGATGAAAATCCTCTACCAATCATGCGCTAAAAATCCCCCCACGTGGGGCTTCATTTCAAAATGTGTGCTTGGCAAACAAGTGATGCTGTGATTTGGTAGGAAAGTTGAATTTCGATTAAGTGGAATTACGGAGATAAGTTGATGAAAAATTTACTGAACGTATCAGCAGGCATCTTGGCCGCCGTTGGTCTTACCATTGGAAGTGCTGTGGCTGAAACAAAAGTCGGCATGATCACGACGCTTTCTGGCGGGGGCGCGGGTCTCGGCATTGATGTGCGTGATGGTTTCATGCTGGCCATTAAACAATCGGGCCGCAGTGATATTAACGTTGTCATCGAAGATGATCAGCGCAAGCCAGATGTCGCCGTTAAACTGGCGGATAAAATGATCCAATCCGAAAAGGTTGATGTTCTGACCGGTATTATTTGGTCAAACCTGGCGATGGCGGTGGTGCCTTCTGCCACGGCGCAAGGCAAGTTTTATCTTTCACCCAACGCCGGGCCTTCTGTGCTGGCGGGCAAAGGGTGCCATCCGAATTATTTCAATGTCGCGTGGCAAAATGACAATATCCATGAAGCGGCGGGCGCTTATGCGGATGGTGCAGGGTATAAAAACACCTTCATTTTAGCCCCAAATTATCCGGCTGGAAAAGATGCTTTGATCGGCTTCAAACGTTATTTTAAAGGCAAGATTGCTGGCGAAGTCTACACCAAGCTTGGCCAGACAGATTATGCCGCTGAAATCGCGCAAATCCGTGCCGCCGGTGCCGATAGCGTGTTCTTCTTCCTGCCGGGGGGAATGGGCATCGCCTTTCTGAAACAGTATAGTGGCTCCGGTGTTGATCTGCCTATCGTTGGTCCAGCCTTCTCTTTTGACCAAGGGATTTTGCAGGCTGTTGGTGAAGCGGCGCTTGGTGTTGTCAATACCTCGCAGTGGAACAAGGATTTGGATAACCCCACCAACGCGGCTTTCGTGAAAAGTTTTCAGGCGGAATATGGCCGTCTGCCATCACTTTATGCCAGCCAAGGTTTTGATACCGCAAATCTTCTGATTTCGGCGATTGAAAAGGCGGATGTCAATGACGCGGATGCCTTCCGTTCTGCGCTAAAGTCTGCTGATTTTGAAAGTACGCGTGGCGATTTTAAATTCTCAAGCAATCACCACCCTATTCAGAATATTTATGCGCGTGAAGTGATCAAAGAAGGGGATGTCTTCACCAATAAGACGCTTTCAGTGGCGCTTGAAAACCATTCCAATGTCTATACAGAAGACTGTAAGATGTAATCCTCATTTTCAGCCAAGCCTGAGCGATTGGGCTTGGCTGTTCCTTCAAATGTAAGCCTATCGGGTTTCTACATGTCGTTTGTTTTAATTGCAGAGCAGATTTTAAATGGGCTGCAACTTGGCGTGATGTTATTTTTAATGTCAGCGGGGTTAACGCTGATCTTTGGCGTGATGGGGCTGATTAATCTTGCCCATGGGTCGCTTTATATGGTGGGCGCCTTTGCCGCCGCCGCGATCGCTGGCCTGACAGGGTCTTTTATTCTGGCTTTATTGGCGGCCTTAACCGCCGCGGCTATCGCCGGAGCGATGGTGGAGATGGTCGTCATCAGGCGGCTTTATAACCGCGATCACCTTGACCAAGTCTTGGCAACTTTTGCCCTTATTTTAATCTTTTCTGAAGGGACACGATGGGTCTTTGGGTCATTCCCTTTGTATCTTGATATTCCGAGTTATTTGCAAGGCCCTGTTTCCTTGCCGGGGGGGATTCAATATCCGCTTTATCGAATAACGTTAATTTTGATCGGTGTTGTTGTTGCCATTGCCCTTGGGTTGATGATCAGCAAAACCCGCATTGGCATCAGAATTCGCGCCGGTGAAAATGACCGTGAGATGATTGCCGCCCTTGGGGTTGATATTTCAAAACTGTACACGATCATTTTTGCCTTAGGCGCCGCGCTGGCTGGTCTTGCGGGGGCGCTGGTGGGCGCCATTCAATCCGTTGAAGTCGGCATGGGTGAGCCGGTGTTGATCCTTGCCTTTGTTGTTATTGTCATCGGCGGCATAGGCTCAATTAAGGGCGCGATGGTGGGCAGTGTTTTGGTGGGGCTGACCGATACGCTTGGCGGTGTTTTCTTGCCAAAAATCCTTCAGCTGTTCATGGATATTTCGACCGCGACCAATGTTGGCTCCTCAATCGCGTCCATGGCGATCTATATTTTGATGGGCGTGGTTTTGATCTGGCGCCCCACCGGACTTTATGGGTCACGGCTATGATCAGCGAACGGCATATCAACTTTCTTACCCTTGGTTTGCTGGTTCTGATCCCGTTATGGGCTTATGGGGTTGATGAACCGTTCACCATAACGCTGATGACAAGGGCGGTGATCTTCGCGTTAGCGGCGGTTGGTCTTAACCTTATATTGGGCATTGGTGGGTTTGTGAGTTTCGGCCATGCCGCGTTCTTTGGCCTTGGCGGCTATGTCATGGGAATTTTGGCTTGGCACGCCCAAAATTATTCGCCGTTGATGGAATGGCCTTTGTTGATTGAAGGCACAAAATCAATGCCCGTCATTTGGGTGTTGTCGATTTTATTGTCGGCATTTTTAGCGTTTTTGATCGGCATGGTGTCGCTCAAAACCTCAGGTGTTTATTTCATCATGATCACCTTAGCTTTCGCGCAGATGATGTATTATTTTTCGATCTCTTGGTCGGCTTATGGCGGCGAGGATGGGATGTCGATTTATGTCAGAAATGACTTTCCTGGGTTGAACACACTTGATCCTATTCAGTTTTATTTGCTTTGTTTTGTGATCCTCATGGCCGCCTTGTGGCTTATGTCGCGTCTAGTGAAGTCACCTTTTGGATTGGCCCTAAATGCCGCGAGGCAATCCCCGCAAAGGGTTCAGGCCGTTGGCCTTGATCTGCATAAATTGCAATTGCTTGCCTTTGTGATTTCGGGGGCCATTACGGGCTTGGCTGGGGCGTTGTTTGCTGATTTAAACCGTTTTGTCAGCCCGAATATGTTCAGCTGGCAATTAAGTGGTGAGTTTATCGTCTTTATCATCATCGGAGGGGTTGGGCGGCTTTTTGGCCCAGTCATCGGCGCGCTTGTCTTTGTGGGGCTGGAACATTTTCTGGGCGGTATAAGCGATTATTGGCATATCTACCTTGGTGTTATTTTGCTGTTGATTGTGCTGTTCAGCAAAACCGGTGTGATCGGGCTTATCGGCAAAAAAGAGGTGCATGATGACTGATGTTGTTCTCGCCACCCATAATATCACGAAATCCTTTGGGTCTTTGGTGGCCTGCGATAACGTTTCAATCGAATTGAAATCAGGCGAGGTGCACGCGATTATCGGGCCTAATGGCGCGGGTAAATCGACGTTGATTTCTCAGATATGTGGCAGCCAAACCCCCGATCATGGCCGGGTTGAATTGATGGGCCAAGACATCACCTCTAAATCCGCAAGAGAACGCGCGTTGGCGGGATTGGGTCGGACGTTTCAAATTTCTCAATTGGCCATGGAAGATACCGTTTTGCAAAATGTCATGCTTGGAAGTTTGGGCAGAACCGGCAATCCGTGGCATTTTGTCAAACCGATTTTAAAGAATTCAGCACTTCGTGATGAGGCCGAAAGCGCCCTTGAAAGGGTGGGGTTAATTGACGAGATGCATACAGAAACCGGAACATTAAGCCACGGTAAAAAACGTCAATTAGAGGTGGCGATTGCGTTAACCTTAAAGCCAAAAGTATTCATCATGGACGAACCCATGGCAGGGTTAGGGTTAGAGGGTTCAAAAGATTTAACGTCCCTTCTTGATCAACTTCGTCATGAAGCCCCCATCCTTTTGGTCGAACATGATATGGATGCGGTATTTGCTTTGGCCGATAAAATCAGCGTTTTGGATTACGGCAAAGTCATCGCGTCTGATAACGTTGAGGGCATCAAGAAAAATACGGTTGTCCAACAAGCGTATTTGGGGGGTGACGAATGACCTTGCTTTCTCTTAACCATGTTTCCGCGTCTTACGGTTCAAGCCAAGTGTTGTTTGACGTGAACTTTAAACTGGCTTCGGGTGAAGCGCTTGCGTTGCTTGGTCGCAACGGCATGGGCAAATCGACAAGCGTCAAATCAATTTGTGGCATGATGCCCGCGCATGGTGACATCACTTTTGATGGCAAAGACCTGACCCGCCTTGCCAGTTATCAAGTGGCGCGTTTAGGCATTGGTTTTGTCCCTGAAGGCAGGCGTTGTTTTGCAAAATTGACCGTTGTTGAAAATCTATTGGCGGCGGCCAGGCCGGGGTATTGGACCCATCAAACTGTCGCTGATTTATTTCCACGATTAGGAGAGCGTTCAGGGCAGGTTGCATCGTCACTTTCTGGCGGCGAACAACAGATGTTGGCGATTGGACGGGCGTTGATGACCAATCCCAAACTTTTGATCCTTGATGAAGCCACAGAGGGTTTAGCCCCCATTGTGCGCCAAGAGATTTGGTCCGCGATCAGCACCTTAAAATCAGAGACTGGGTTATCACTTCTTGTAATTGATAAATCGATCAATGAAATTCGTAAAGTCTGTGACAAGGCTGTTATTCTGGAGCGTGGGGCAACTGTTTGGCAAGATAAGATGAAGAATCTCACTCCGGAAATTACGCAACAATATGTGGGTGTGTAGCGAATGCAAAAAGAGAATTGGCATTTTGATTGGGATGAGGCGCTTGATAATATGCAAGGCCGTAATCCTCAAGCCTTGGTGCAATCATGGCAAGACGCGTCCGATGCATTCAAAACTCGATGGGCTTTGATTGGTGATGTCACAACTGACCTTGCCTATGGTGAGCATCCGCGAGAGAAATACGATTTGTTCAAACCCCAAGGCGATTGTCGGGGGACAGTGGTTTTTATTCACGGCGGCTATTGGATGAGAACAGGCCGAGAGTGCTGGTCATTTTTAGCAGAAGGCATTCTCCAACATGGCTGGGCGGTTGCAATTCCCTCCTACCCCCTTGCCCCTGAAGTGCGCATCAGCGCCATCACGTCCTCTATGGTCAAGGCCGTTGAAAATATTGCCGCTCAAACATCAGGGGCATTAAGACTGATCGGTCATTCGGCTGGAGGGCATTTGGTCTCACGTCTTATTTCAAAAGATGTATTGGGCAAACAAGTGTTATCGCGCATTGAAAAAGCTGTTTCCGTTTCAGGGGTGCATGACTTAAGACCCCTGCTTCACACCAACATGAATGAAACCTTAAATTTAAATATGGCGGAAGCAGTCGCCGAGAGCAGTGTCTTTCTTGCCCCTGAAAACGTCAATTTTATGTGCTGGGTGGGGGATCATGAACGGCCAGAATTTCTCCGGCAAAATCGGCTTCTGCACGAGGCTTGGTCAGGCCAGTCGGCGCCAACTCAACAGATCGAGGCGTTTTATGATCAAGGCCATGACCATTTTACCGTCATCGAACAATTGGCCGATTGCAACAGCCCCCTTGCCCAAATGATAACCGCATAAATTGGAAATCGCTTCAGGATGGATTGCGCA
>CALFYS010000058.1 GCA_937952245.1 uncultured Alphaproteobacteria bacterium
CGTGATCAAGCCATAAACAGCGTCAGACCGCCAGTTTTTTTCAATGAAAAACGCATGGTTGAAGGCCATCTTCAGCATTGGTCGGCACCACGGTGCAGGCGGGCAATCGACCGTTTGATCGAAGCCGAACAACAGTCACGCTACGGCATTTCATCCCATACCGCTGCCGCCCAAGCCCTGACCGCCTTAGCAATCGCGGTTAAACGATAAAACATTAAGTCTTTGATATTATTACGAATTTAACTTTTTGATGATAGCATCAAATTGGTCTAAGTCTTCATATTTAATGCTGATAACACCGCCTTGATTTTTACTGGTGACGGTTACATCCAACCCTGTGGTGGATGCCAGTTCTTCTTGAAGGGCGATCAGATTGGCATCTTTGACAGGCTGTGTTTTTGGCGGACGGTCTTGAGCGGCAACCAGTTTTTCAACCTGTCTTGCGCTTAAACCTTTGCTTAAAATCTGGCTGACCAGATTAGCGGCATCATCACGACCCACAAGCGGACGGGTTTGACCAGGGGTCAACATCCCTGATTTCAGATGCTGACGGACATCATCAGGCAATTGCAACAGCCGCATGGTATTGGCCAAATGACTGCGCGACTTACCGATTACTTTGGCCAACGCATCTTGGGTATAGGAAAATTCTTCAATCAAGCGGCGATACCCTTCGGCTTCTTCGATGACGCTCAGGTCACGGCGTTGAATATTTTCGATAATGGAAATTTCTGCCGCCATTTGATCATCAGCATCACGAATCACGCATGGCACGCTATGGAGACCTGCTTTTTGCGCCGCTCGCCACCGACGTTCACCGGCGATCAACTCATACCTTTTGCCCTTCGGTCTTACTAATAAAGGCTGAACGATACCGTGATTTTTTATGCTTTCAGCCAAATCATTAAGCGCATCTTCATCAAAAACATCACGCGGCTGATAAAGCCCGCTAGAAATTTGCTCAATCGGCAGATTTTGCGACCCTGATGGCTGAGATTCATCTTGTGATGGGGATGCTGGCTGCGCGTGGTTCCGGTTAGGCTGCGATAAATCAGAGCCACCCACCG
>CALFYS010000059.1 GCA_937952245.1 uncultured Alphaproteobacteria bacterium
GGGGCTTTTTTGAGGTGGTTTTCCTTGGCGGCGTGCAAAGCGATGATCCCAAATCCATCATGGCTTGGGCAAAATCGCCCGCACGTTGGCTTGGCGTCAGGCCGGACATAACGTCATAGATTTCAGGCTTTACTTTCGGCAAAGGTGTTTGCAAATCCGCCCATCGCGCCACCACCCGTTCTATATTACCATCAACCACCACCGCGGGCGCGCCAAAGGCAATGGCGGCAATGGCGGCGGCGGTATAGCCGCCAATGCCCGGGAGTTTTAATAATTCGTCTTCGGTATCAGGAAAAACCCCGCCATGGTCATTGGCAATAATCTGGGCGGTGAGATGAAGGTTTCTTGCCCGCGCGTAATACCCCAGCCCTGCCCATGCCGCCATGACATCATCACGGGGGGCTTGGGCTAAATCTGTCACTTTGGGCCAGCGTTTGGTAAAGGCCGCGAAATAGGATTTTACCGTCGCCACGGTTGTTTGCTGCAACATAATTTCAGACAGCCACACATGGTAAGGGTCAGGGCGAAGACCTTTTTTCACCGCGTCCGGCGGCATGCGCCACGGCAAGTCACGGTGATGGCGATCATACCAATCAAGCAGCGCCTCTTGCGCGGTGATGAAACGGTCTTGTTGTGTTTTTGCCATGGCCTGAAGCGTTCGAATAACCCGAATAGAATAGGAAGACATCTTGCCTCTTGAATTGATATTGCCTCATAATCAGAAAAGACAACAACACTTCTTGCCGATGATTTGAAAAAACATATGACGCGATCTGATTCCAAAACACAGCGAAAAGGCAAGGCTCGTCAAGGCAAGACAAGGCGTCTTAATCAATTGACCGCAAGCTTGTTGGGGCCTGTGTTGCGGGCGCGCGGCATTACCATCCACCGCGTGATCACCGAATGGCAGCAAATCGCCGGTGATGCCGCCAGTTGGAGCGAGCCGCAATCCATCAAATTTCCGCAAAACCAGCAGGATGAAGGCACACTGACCGTCACCGTTCGATCCGGGCGGGGGCCCGAAATTCAAATGCTGGAAGAAGACATCATCAGGCGGTGCAATCAGGTCTTCGGGTATCGAGCGATTGCCCGAATCGTGATCAGCCAAACCACAACCACGCCCTTAACAGCGGAAATATCACCCCCGCAACCCATCCCCAACACGATTAAGCCTGATGCTGAAACGGCACAAGCTTTTGATGACGCGCGGGAAGAAATCGCCCCTGATGCCTCACCGCAATTGCGCAAAGCCCTTGATACGCTTGGAAAGTCGCTGGCGGGCCACCAAAAAGACAAGTCATCTTAAGGCCCGTATTGAGGCCTCAATTCAAGCCCGCAACAGCGCCAATTTTATTTTTGCCATAAACTTGTGGTGCAATATGATTTACACCATGTCACCACCACATTATGATATGGGCACATTCATAAACCACAGGATCTTGTGATATGTCAGCTTTCAATATGCGCCGCCGTGATGTTCTTATGGGGGGTTCAGCAGGGATTATTTTAGGGCTCACTGGCTTTGGTTCAGATCAAAATATGGGTCTGGGTTTTGGTGGCAAGCAAGCCCATGCCGCTGATTTGGAGGCTGCTTTAGCGCCCCGCACCATTGGCAATCCTGATGCGCCAATCCGTATGGCGGAATATTTTTCTTTATCCTGTTCGCATTGCGCCAATTTCCATAACGGCACGTTCAAGCAGATCAAAAAAGAATGGATTGATACCGGAAAAATGCTGTTTGAATATCGGGATTTTCCCTTACAAGGCCCCGCGATTTACGCCCATGCTTTGGCGCGTTCTGTTCCTGTTGCCGCCTATGATGGGATGTTGGATATTCTCTTTAAACAGCAGAAAAAATGGACAACCGCCCCTGATCCTGTGACGGAATTGGCGAAAATTGCCCGTATCGCTGGCATTGGCAATGACGCTTTTGTGGAAATTATCCAGAACCGTCCTTTGCTGGAAGGCATTGTTGCCATCGCCCAAGAAGGCTACAGCACCTATCAGATCAATTCCACGCCGAGTTTTGTCATCAACAACAAAACCGTGATCCGTGGTGACCGAGGGTATGACGCGTTTTTGGCTGAATTGAATAAATTGGCCGCTTAAGGGTAAGTCTTTGATTTTCACAAATTTAAAAATGACTGGCTTCAAGTCCTTTGCTGAACCTGAACATATCAGCATTGATGAGGGCATGACCGGTATTGTCGGGCCTAATGGTTGCGGCAAATCAAATATTGTGGAATCCCTGCGCTGGCTGATGGGGGAAAGTTCAGCCAAATCCATGCGCGGCGGCGAATTGGAAGACATTATCTTTGCTGGCAGCGCAAGCCGACCTTCACGGAATTTCGCTGAAGTCACCCTGACCCTTGATAACACCGAAAAAAAAGGCAGCGCGGCGCAATTTGCTGATGATGACCTTGAGATCACTCGCCGCATTGAACGCGGCAAGGGTTCAAGCTTTAAGATCAACGGCAAAGCGGTGCGCGCCAGAGATGTGCAACTGCTGTTCGCGGATATGGCCACAGGCTCACGGTCCAGCGGGATTGTCAGCCAAGGTAAAGTTGGCGCGTTGATCAATGCAAAACCTGTGGAACGCCGCAATCTTTTAGAAGAAGCGGCCAATATCAGAGGGCTGCATCAACGCCGCCATGAAGCGGAATTACGGCTCAACACAGCGGAAACCAATCTTGAACGGCTTGATGATATTCTGATCCAGCTTGATGAGCAAAAATCATCTTTGGTCAAGCAAGCCCGCCAAGCGGGACGTTATCGGTCCATCGCGGATCGCATTCGGAAAGCCGACGCGCATTTGATGTTGGCTCGGTTCACCGCCGCCATGGGCAAATTCGATGAAGCCGAAGGCCAATTGCGCGAAGCCGAACGCCTGACCGCTGCTGCCGCCGAAGATGCCGCCGCCAAAGCCCGCCAGCGCAACACTATTGCTGAAACACTGCCGCCATTGAGGCAGGCTGATGCCGAAAAAGCCGCGCAATTGCAGCGCCTTCATTTGGAACGCAATGCCTTAACGGAAGAAGAAGAACGGCTGGCAAAAGCCATCGAAGACACCGAGGCCAGACGCCAGCAAATCGAAACCGATAGTCTGCGCGAAAATCAATTGCTGAAAGACGCGGAACAAGCGCTTGAAACCCTTGGCAAAGAAAGCCAAGAGATTGACGCCAGCGATGCTGAGGATGAGCCCAAAATCGAAGCCGCCGCCACCACCTTAGCCGCCGCAAGAGAAGCCGCCAATAAAGCCGAACAAGCCCTTGCCGATGCCAGCGCGAAAAGCCGGGCGGCTGAACGTGAAGTCGAAGCCGCCAAACGCCGTGTCGATGACATCACATCACGCTATCAGCAAGCTGAAAACACGCTGGCCGGACTTGATTTAGACGGGTTGATGAAAACAGCTGAAGACACCGCGAAAACCAGACAAGACGCGGAACAGCAGGTTGAAGCCAGCCGCCAAAAAGCACTGGAAGCCGCCACCGCCCTTGAAAACGCGCAAGCCGCCACGGAAGCAAAATCAACGCTAGCGGCTGAGAAAAAAGCAGAATTGGCGCGGATTCGTGCTGAAAAAGACGCGCTGGATGCAATTTTATCCCCGCAAGGTGAGGCCGCCTCTCCTGTATCGGGTGAGATAACCATTGATGATGGGTTTGAACCTGCCTTGGCGGCGGCCTTGGGGGATGCTTTGGCCGCTCCTTTGGGCAAAACCGCGGATACAGCCTTCTGGCAAACAGGGCTTGGGCTTGCGCCGTTATCCGCGCCACAAGGCACCACGCCGCTCAATGACCATTTAAAAGCACCTGAAGCCTTATCCACCGCTCTTTCTGGGATTGGTGTTGCGGCATCTGCCGATGCGGCGGAGACATCTCAAGCTGATCTTAAGCCGGGGCAAGCCATCACCACAAAAGACGGCGGGCTATGGCGTTGGGATGGTTATGTGCAGCCGCTTGGCGCGGAAACATCCGCCGCGCAACGCCTGAAACAAGAAGCGCGCCTTCGTCAGTTAATCGTTGATCTTGATGCCAGCGCAAAAGAAACCGAATCCATTGATCATGAGGCTTCGGAAGCGCAATCCCAGCTGCAAGACGCGAAGACCGCCGCCCATGATTTACGGCAAGCGGAACGGCAGGCTGAAAATGAATTGCTGCAAGCCCTCCGCCATGATGAAAGCGCCAGCAACGCCCTTGAGATGGCTCAAAAACGCCATCAAGACTTGGCCGAAAGCCTCAATGAATTGAAAACTGCATTAACCGAGGCTGAACAAGAACGTGATGATTTGGCGGATCCAGCGGCGCTCTTGACCCATGCTGAAAAATGCGCCGAAGACGCTGAAGAATACCGTCAGAAATTGGCTGAAGCCATGGGGAGCGAGCGGTCTATTCGCTCCGCCCGCGAACAACGCCAACATCGCCGTGATACCATCACCCGCGAATTATCCATCTGGGCTGATCGCCAAAAAGGCGCCCATCAACGGATTGATGAATTGGCCAGCCGAAAAGCACAGATTGATCACGATGCCGAACGGCTGGCGGGCCAACCCGCGGTGATCGCCGAAAAACGGCAACGGCTGGGGGATGCGATTGAAAAGGCCGAGGCCGAATGCCGCGAGGCCAGCGATGCCTTGACCGAAGCGGAAACCAAATTGACCTTGGCGGATAACGCCCAACGCGATGCTGATCAAGCGTTAAGCACCCAACGTGAAGGGCTGATCCGATGTGAATCGCAACGCGATATGGCGCGGCAAGAACAAGACAGCATCACCGCCCGCATCCGTGAGAGGCTGAACGCCAGCCCTGATGCTCTGCGCGAGCTGGCGGAACTAAAGCCTGATGATGCGATTGAATGTGATGATGACAGCATCGCGGTGCTGGAAGGCCGTTATGATCGCCTGATCCGTGAACGCGAAAACATTGGCCCCGTCAACCTCAGGGCTGAAGCTGAAATGGAAGAAGTCGAGGAACGGATCAACGGCATTAATGTTGAGCGGGAAGATTTGAACGGCGCGATTGCCAAACTCCGCTCCGCGATTAATCAGTTGAATCGTGAAGGCCGTGAGCGGTTGTTGAAAAGCTTTGCTGAGGTGAACCGGTATTTCGAAACCTTGTTCAAATCGCTCTTTAATGGTGGCAGCGCGGAGCTCACCTTGACCGAGGCTGATGACCCGCTTGATGCGGGGCTTGAAATTCTGGCCAGCCCGCCGGGCAAAAAGCTGCAATCCTTGTCCTTATTATCAGGCGGTGAGCAAGCCTTGACGGCTTTGGCGCTGATCTTTGCGGTGTTTTTAACCAATCCTTCGCCAATTTGTATTTTGGATGAGGTGGACGCCCCGCTGGACGATACAAATGTCGCCCGATTCTGTGATATGTTGGGGCAAATCGCCGAAGAAACCGGCACACGTTTCATCGTTGTCACCCACCACCGCCTGACCATGGCAAAAATGGATCGTCTTTACGGCGTGACCATGGAACAAAAAGGGGTCAGCCGAATTGTCTCTGTTGACCTGCAAACCGCTGAAAGATTTAAAGAATCTGCCTAGAGACCATCGCGTTTAAAGGGGCTTGTTGGGCCTGTGGGACACTATGCCCCACCTTTGTCTCCCCCTTTGGCTGGTGATCCCCCCGAACAAGGCTTGACATATCGTGGCCTGATCCCTAATTTGGCGCTGTTTTCAGGTGTTCTGGAAGCAACCACCGATCATGGTTTTCTTATTGGGTTTACGCCAGATAAGCGACCGAGTGAATATGAGGGGTAACATCACAATTTCTCAGCACAGCCAGCATGATTCTGACGCTGAACGCTCTGGGCAAGATGATCGCAAGAATTTGTCTTCATCTGAAACGCCACATTCACTAAACGCGCTCCAGCAAAAAATCAGACAAGCTGACCAAGCTCGAGAAATGGCCAAGGAAAGCGGGCATAAACGTTCGCATCTGCCGGCTGAGATGATGGCCATGGTTGGACGCATCGCCACGGAGATGGTGGCAGGGATCGCGGTTGGGGGCTTTCTGGGCTGGATGCTGGACAGTTGGCTGGGCACATCGCCTTTATTGATGATTGTGCTGTTTTTCTTTGGCGCGGCTGCTGGCATGTTAAACATATGGCGTATGGCTTCTGGTCATGGGCTGAAAATTGGGTATTTTGACCGCCACGATCAAGATGATGATCACGGCGAAAATGAGCAAGACAGGACGCGTGACTAAT
This sequence comes from uncultured Alphaproteobacteria bacterium, assembly GCA_937952245.1. Taxonomy (GTDB): domain Bacteria; phylum Pseudomonadota; class Alphaproteobacteria; order Puniceispirillales; family UBA1172; genus JAGWAQ01. The sequence continues at coordinate 6,211 of CALFYS010000059.1, forward strand.
GCATTCTCCAGTTGAACAATTCACCATCAAAGCTTTGATGCATATTGAACTGTTTGGATATGATGTTTCATTTTCAAACTCAGCACTGTTTATGATGCTGACCGTGATCTTAAGCGTTGCTTACCTGACCTATGCCATGCGCAACCGTGATATGGTGCCGGGCCGCTTGCAGGCATCCGCGGAAATGCTTTATGAATTTGTTTCTGAAATGGTGCGCAGCAACGTTGGCAGCGAAGGCCGTCCGTTCTTCCCGTTTATCTTCACCTTGTTCATCTTCCTGTTGTTCGGGAATATGCTGGGGCTGATCCCTTATTCATACACATTCACCAGCCAGATTGTGGTGACCTTTGTTCTCGCCGCCTTCATTTTTGTTGGCGTCACATTGGTGGCCTTGATCAAACATGGTATGCATTTCTTCTCATTCTTTGTGCCGCCAGGGGCGCCAAAGGTGTTGATCCCATTCCTCATTATTATTGAGGTTATTTCTTATTTCGTCCGCCCGGTCAGCCTGTCTGTCCGTCTGTTCGCCAATATGCTGGCTGGCCACACAATGTTGAAAGTGTTCGCTGGTTTGGCGGTGATGATCACTGGCGCTGGCGGTGTTGCTGTTGCAGGGTCAATCCTGCCATTTCTTGCTCTCATCGGTCTGACCGGCCTTGAGGTGCTTGTTGCTGGTCTGCAAGCCTATGTGTTTACAATTTTGACCTGCATGTATTTGAACGACGCGTTGCATCTGCACTAGGGGTGACGTAAAACTAATCCGCCGAAAGGCGGTCAATGATCCAACATTAAATCTAGGAAGGATATGGATTATGGAAGCTGAAGCTGCAAAACTGATTGGTGCTGGTATTGCTGTTCTCCCACTGCTTGGGGTTGGTATCGGTATTGGTAACATCTTCTCATCATTGGTGAATTCAATCGCCCGCAACCCATCTGCACGTAACGATGTTTTCGGCATCGGTATTCTTGGGTTCGCGTTGACAGAAGCGATCGCGCTGTTTGCGTTGGTTGTTGCCCTCCTTCTTCTGTTCGTATTCTAATTTTTGTGGCGCGGCACTGCCGCGCTTCATTTTTTAGACTTATTGGACATTTAGACGGGGACACCGTTATGGCAAATTCTGTTGCGGTAAAAACAACGGGACTGAAACTTGGGGCTTTGACCTTTGGCCTTGCTGTTATGGCATCGCCAGCACTTGCGGCTGGTGAGAGCAGTGGCGGCTTGCCTCAGCTTGATTTCACCACTTGGCCAACACAGATCTTCTGGCTGGTTGTTTCTTTCACTCTGGCTTATGTATTGATGTCACGGATTGTGACCCCTCGTATTGCATCAGTCCTTGAAGAACGTCACACCCGCCTTGAAGATGATATGGAACGCGCAAGACAAGCCGCTCAAGAAGCGGAAGATATGCGGGTTTCCTTTGAAAAGGCCCTTGCTGACGCCCGAAGCGAAGCCGCTGATAAAACCCGTGAAACGCTGGCGAATGCGACGCAGGAAGCAGATAAGAAAAATGATGCTGCTGCCAAGCGATTGGCCACGAAAATTGCTAAGGCCGAAACCAAAATTATGGAATCGCGCGCCGAAGCATTAAAAGAACTTGATGATGTTGCAAGCGCATCTGCCGTTGACGCGGCGGCAAGCTTAGCAGGCGTCAAGGTCACCAAAACGGATGCGAAAAAGGCTGTCAAAGCTGCGGCTAAGGCGATGCCTGCGATGGAGCAGAACTAATGGCTGCTGAAAATGGACCACTGATTAACGAAGGTGTCTGGGTTGCGATCTCTTTTGTCGCTTTTGCCGGACTCGTTTGGAAAAAGGCTGGCTCTGCTCTGAGCCAGATGATGGATAAGCGTGCTGAAGACATTAAGGCGAACCTTGATGAAGCCCGCACCCTGCGTGAAGAAGCGCAAGCGGAACTTCAGAAATACCAAAAGCTAAGCCGTGAAGCCGCTGATCAGGCGGAGCAAATCACCGCTAATGCCATGGCCGCTGCTGAAACCATCCGTGCCAATGCTGAAAAAGCAGCAGAAGCATCAATCAAGCGTAAAGAAGAACAGGCCGCGGCCAAGATTAAAGCCATGGAAGCTGAAGTTGTTGCTGAATTGCGCAACCGTGCCGCTGAATTGGCCACCTCTGCCGCGGGTGAATTGATCAAGTCTAACCTTGATGATAAAGCCGCTGTTTCATTGGTGAAATCAGACATCGAAAACATTAAGAAATTAGGTTAATCCAAACCGAATTCGAATAAAAACCCGCCTGATGGCGGGTTTTTTTATGGGCTTCATCAATATCAAATTATGCTCGGGTTAATTGGCTTTCCGCCCTAAAGCCAAAACCACCCGCGTGCCTGCTGGCACATCATCCCTGACATTAAAGACCGGACGCGAACCTGACATGCTGGTGGGCAAGAATCCGGTGAAACTTTCAACACTGCGATCAACCACTTCATCATTTTTATCAATATAAGCGATGGTCAGATCAATCGGCACTTCTTCAACCTTAGCATTAACGCTGAGGTCACGGCGGATGATCAAGGCAAAGCCCAAATCCATTTGATAGCCATCAGGCGTCGCCACGCATTTCGGCGAAACACCATCAAAACGCGCGGTCACCTTCTGGCCTGATTTTGTTCCGGTCAGGATGACATTCTCAGCCCCAGCAAGCGCTTTGACATCAGGACAAGCGACATATTCAGGCTCAAACGAAGAACACGCCGTCAGCCCCAAAATAGAAAGCCCAGCAATAGCCGAAATGCCCGAAGAAATTCGGGCAGAATTTTTGGCCGAAATATTCTTTTTCGCAAAAGATCGAATTGCCGCCGTTTTCCAAGATGTGAGGGCCATAACACCTATTCCTTTAATTTGCCGTATCAAGACTGACAGTATCTGCTTTCTGACACTGTTTCAAGTTGACCACAAGCAATTCTTCAAGCAAAACAGGGCATGAGTGATATTCTTTTTGATCAAGCAAATCCCCCGGGTGATTCGGAAGGCGCGCCCAAGATCATCCGATTGGCGGGGCCAAGAGGCTTTTGTGCTGGTGTTGATCGCGCGGTGAAAATTGTTGAAGTGGCGCTCGAAAAATTTGGCGCGCCTGTCTATGTCCGCCATGAAATTGTCCATAACAAATTCGTTGTCGATGGTCTGGCGGCAAAAGGCGCGGTGTTTGTTGAAGAGCTTGATGAGGTGCCGAATGACGCGCCGGTGGTCTTTTCTGCCCATGGGGTGGCGAAATCGGTTGTCGCGGAAGCGGATCGCCGCCAGATGATCGCCGTCGATGCCACCTGCCCTTTGGTGACAAAAGTCCATATCGAAGCCCATCGCCATGTCCGTGAGGGCAGTCATATTCTGCTGATCGGCCATGCTGGCCACCCTGAGGTTGAAGGCACCATGGGGCAAGTCCCCGAGGGCACGATGACCTTGATCGAAACAGCAGAAGATGCCCGCACCATCACCCCGCCTGATGGGGTTGAACTGGCCTTTGCCACCCAAACCACCTTATCGGTTGATGACACGGCTGAGATTGTCAGCATTTTAAAAGACCGTTTCCCGAATATGAAAGGCCCAAGGGGCGAAGATATTTGCTATGCCACCACCAACCGCCAAAAAGCGGTGAAAGCCATTGCAGATGGCGCTGATCTGGTGCTGGTGATCGGGGCTGAAAATTCATCAAATTCGAAACGTCTTGTGGATGTTGCCCTCAGGGCTGGCGCGCGTGAGGCCAAATTAATCGCCGATGCGGGGTTTATTGATTGGGATGATGTTGCCGACGCTAAGGTCATTGGCATTTCCGCTGGCGCATCCGCCCCTGAAGTCTTGGTTGATGAGGTGATCACCGCCATCAGCGCCCGCCATAACACCGCTGTTGAAGATGTGATTGTCGCCGAAGAAGACATCACGTTTAAATTGCCGAGCGCGTTAAAGGATTAATCATGGCGGTTTACACGCAAGTCACTGAAGATGAATTATCGGCCTTTCTGACCGAATATAATATCGGCGAAGCGTTGAGTTTTTCAGGCATCACCGAAGGGGTGGAAAATTCAAATTATCGCCTGAAAACCACCACTGGCGATTATATCCTCACCCTCTATGAAAAGCGGGTGAATGTTGATGACCTGCCCTTTTTCATGAATTTGATGGCGCATATGGCGCATCACGGCGTCACTTGCCCTGAACCGGTGGCGGATCAGAACGGCACGGTGCTGAAGACGTTAAACGACCGCGCGGCGGCGATTGTGACTTTCCTTGATGGCACGTCCAACAACATCCCTTCCGCCCAAAGATGCCGATCAGCGGGGGTGGCTTTGGCCAGTATGCATAAGGCGGGGGCTGATTTTGATGGCGACCGCGGCAACGCGCTGGATCATACCGCTTGGGCGGATCTCTTGGCGTCTTGCGGCGATGCAGGTGACCGCCTGAAAGAAGGCATCACCGCCATGGCGCAATCACGGCTTCAACACATCCTTGCCGATTGGCCAGCCGATTTGCCCCGCGGGGTTTGCCATGCTGATTTATTTCCCGATAACGTCTTGTTCACCGGCGATGATGTCACAGGCATTATTGATTTCTATTTCGCCTGTATCGACAGCCATGCCTATGACCTGTCGATCATGCTCAACGCCTGGTGTTTTGAAAGTGACGGCAGTTTCAACATCACCAAATCACGGCAATTGGTTTCCGGCTATCAATCGGTCCGGCCGTTATCGGATGAAGAAATTTCAGCCATCCCAACCTTATGCCGAGGTTCAGCCATGCGGTTTTTCTTAACCCGCCTTTATGATTGGATCAACACGCCAAAAGATGCGCAAGTCCGCCCCCATAACCCTATGGATTATTGGACACGGTTAAACTTTCATCATCAGGTCAACACACCTGAAGCCTATGGCATTGATCGGTCATGAGTGTTGAAATTTATACCGATGGGTCATGTTTGGGCAATCCTGGCCCCGGGGGTTGGGGCGCGATCCTTGTTTATGGTGACGTGGAAAAAGAAATGTCCGGCGGTGAAGACAACACCACCAATAATCGCATGGAATTGCTGGCCGCCATCATGGCGTTAGAAGCCTTAAAACGTCCCGTTGCGGTGACGTTAACCTCGGACAGTTCTTACCTGAAAGATGGCATCACCAAATGGATTCACGGCTGGAAGAAAAACGGCTGGAAGACCGCTGCTAAAAAGCCAGTGGCCAATCAAGACCTTTGGCAACGGTTGGATCAGGCCATCGCGCCGCATCAGATCAACTGGCAATGGGTTAAAGGCCATGCTGGCCATCCCATGAATGAACGTTGTGATGATCTGGCACGAATGGCGGCAGAAGCCATTAAATTGGCGGATCGTTAATCCCACCAAGCCCTGATTAAAGATGCTTTAAAACATTTTCCGCTGATGACACTTCATAGGCGGCGGGTTCTTCCATAAACATATGGGTGACCGTGCCATTTTCAGCGATTAAAGCCATACGCGCGGCTCGGGTATTGCCCAAGACAGGTGTTTTCACCACCGCAAGCCCCATGGCATCTGAAACAAAGGCTTCTGGGTCTGCCAGCATATCAATCTTACCGCTGGCGCCGGTGGCATCGCCCCACGCTTTCATGACATGGGCATCATTGACCGACAAACAGCCAATGGCATCAACACCTTTTGATTTGATGGCATCATAATGGTCGATAAAACTTGGCAAATGGCGGGCAGAACAAGTTGGGGTAAAGGCACCGGGAACTGCGAAAAGAACGATTTTTTTATCCTTTGCCCATTCTGCTAATGTTAATTCCTGAATGCCGTCATCGTCTTTGATATGCAAGGTGATTTCCGGCAGAGCATCTTGTGCAGCAATGGTCATGGTTGAACCCTCTTATTATCATTGAAGGTTAAATTAGACCTATCCCCCCTGAGGTCAAGAGCATCACTTGGCCTGATTTAACGCGTCTAAAACAACTTGTTTTGTCAGCAATTCAGGCAGGATCAGCCCCTTGGGCTGGCTTGGCCCATAAACGATATTAAAGGGGATTCCATAGCGGTCGAAAGACGCTAGATAGGCCGTGATCGCATCATTAGGGGCGGTCCAATCGGCTTGCAGTAAGACAATATTTTGATCCGCAAATACGGTCTTGATCGCCTCTGTTTCCAGCACAAGGGCTTTATTGGCTTTACAGGTCAAGCACCAATCAGCGGTCACATCGACAAACACCACTTGGCCTTGTTCGGCCAATTCTTCAGCCAATTGCGGTTGCCATTTTTGCCAGCCTTCTTGGCTGTTGGACGCGCCGATGGTGACCGTCACCAAGATGCTGATCAACCATGCTGAGGTCAGGAATAACCCCGCCGCCAAAATCTTTTTTAATGAATTGAACCACGCCCCGGGCTTTGGCAGTAAAACCGCCAGCCTTGGGACGGCGGCGATCACCAACCATGGCAGCGCCAACCCAATGCCCATGGATAAAAAGATCACCATCATTTCAAGGGGCGTTGCGGTCAGGGCAAAGGCAATCGCCGTGCCCACAAATGGCGCGGAACACGGGGTGGCCAATAATGTCGCCAATGCCCCTGATAAAAAGTCCCCAGCGAAATTGCCGCCTTTCCCGCCATCTGTAATTTGCCCCCCTAATTGCCCTAAACGCTGAGCAAATTGCGGGACAGGCAGGTGAATAAGATCAAGCATCACCAAGCCAAATACGGCAATCGCGCCAGCGGCAAAGCCCAGAAAGATCGGGTTCTGAAATTGGATTCCCCATCCGATGGCAACCCCAGCTTCGCGCAACGCCAAGAGCCCGCCACCGAGTACAATGAATGAGGTGATGACCCCTGCCGCCGTCATTAAAAAGGACAACCGAACCCGCCCTAAAGGTTGATCAACCATGCCCATCACGCTGCCCAATTTTAATGAGATGACGGGCAAGACACATGGCATGACGTTTAAAATCACCCCGCCCATGAAGGCGATGACCATCATGGTCAACAGCCCTGTGAATAGCGGTTTGGACGATGGTGCGGCAACACCCGCTGGGGCGGGTTCAATCGTGGCGGGGGCTTCTAATAACCAGTCTTTCGCGACAACAGTGACGGTGATGCCCTCACCCATCAGCTCAGGGGCAGGCTTGCCTTCAATGGCAATACGGGCGGTATGGTCTTGCCATTGCGGTTTGGCAAAAGCGTATCCTGTGGGGGCTTCAATAAGAATATCTTGGGGCGCGGCGATGGCTTGATTATTCGGATGAACAAACGGAAGAACCAGAGTATCACCATCGAGATATACCGCTTTTATGGCAATCCCGCCGGATGTCGATTGGCGCGGGACCTTGGCCATATATTGCGCAATATCGCGGGCAAACGCTGAGGGCGTGCCTTCGCCTTTCGGCAGGGATAAGGTCAGAATCTCCCGCAAAGGGATACAGACATCTTTACAGACCAGCCCATCAAATTGCGCGGCGATGGTCAGGCTTTGCTGGGGATGGTCAAGCGACAGGCGCAAGGGATAAATCACATGATTGGCATAGCCAAAACTATCAAACCCAAGGATTGAGAATCGCTTCGGGGCGGGGAAATCAAGGTGATGACCTGTAACCGCTGGCGTTTTTGAAAAATCCAGAACAGGCGGCAATCCCGCGTCACCGGGCGAACGCCAGTAAATTTTCCAGCCTTCTGACAATTTGACTTCCAGCCCGGCCTGAAACTCATCCCGTCCATCAAAACTGTCAATGGCGCTGACCAGACGGGCTTGCATTTCATTGCCGCCCTGCCATGGACCGGCGGCGGCATAGGCCTGACCGCCCGCCAACACCATGGTGGTGAGGCTCAATAACATGGAAAGTATCAGTCTGATCATAAAACGTATCGCAGGTTGCCGTTTCTTTATCCTATTAACAAATAAAGGATAATTTGGATAAAATCATGGCGAAAGTGAACCCCAAATCAATGATGGGGTCAATTTGCCGCCTTAATTGCCAATCGCCATTACGCCGCTGAAAAAACGCGCAGGATAGATAAATCTGGTCAAAACGGAAAATCCGTTCTACCATTATCACATAAGGGGGATTTATGACTGCTTATCTGGATGGCCAATTGCTGGTGGCAATGCCACAAATGGATGATAAACGTTTCAAGGAAACGGTTATCTTAATCTGCAGTCATGATGCTGATTCCGCCATGGGGGTTGTTCTCAACCAAAAGCGTGACAACCTGTATTTAAAAGATTTGGCGGAACAAGTCGGCATTGGCACGCCTCGATTTAATACCAATATTCCGATTTATAATGGCGGGCCTGTGGAACAGTCTCGGGGGATTGTGATTCATTCCAATGAACATATGCTGCCCGATAGCATCGACATTAATCGCAATATGGCCATGACCTCCAATATCAAGATTCTGTCTGAAATCGCGGGTGGCATTGGCCCTGATGATTTCATTATCGCCCTTGGTCACGCCAGCTGGACAGAAGGCCAATTGGAACAAGAGCTGCACGATAATGTTTGGCTGACCTTGCCTTATGAACCTGAATTGATTTTCAACAATCACGCTGATGATATTTGGGCGGGATGCTTTCACCACTTGGGCATTGTCACCGCCCATCTTTCCGCCACCGCGGGTCACGCCTAAAATAAATTTGAAAAATAATTTAATTAGGCCGCGAATACAGCGGTTAACGCCGCTTCATCCATCCAGCCATCTTCACCGCTTGGCCCGATCCCTGCCAGAACAGGGGCGGAGTTTAAAACACGGCTGGCCACGCGTCTGATGTCATCTTCGGTGATGGCGTCAAGTTCTGCCAGCAATTCTGCCGGCGGCTTAACGCGACCAAAGAGCAGCATTTGGCGGGCGTTGCTTTCACAGATTGATGAAACGTTTTCTTGCTGCATTCGAAGGCCAGCGCGCATCTGGGCGACGGCGCGTTTGGTTTCTTCCGGATGGGCATGACCCGCCACATCCACCAATTCTTGCCCTGCCAGTTGGATCATCTCGGCGGCATCATCCATTGATGTTCCGGCATAGACGGCCAAAACCCCTGAATCAGACAAAGGCTGATTAAACGAAAACACGCTATAGCAAAGCCCGCGTTTTTCTCGGGCTTCTTGGAACAGGCGTGATGACATCCCGCCACCAAACAGCACCGACATCGCCGATAATGCCATTCGATCCTGATCGGTGATGGACACCCCTTGCAAGCCCAAAACAAGATGCGCTTGTTCCAGATCACGCGTCATAATCTGGCGGCGGGCTTGACTGGCGACAGGCCATTGCGGATGGCTGCGCTCCAGTTTGTGATGATGGGCTTTCAGGTCAGCAAATTGGGTTTCCACCAGCTTGACCAACGCGTCATGATCAACATCACCAGCGGCGGAAATAATAATATTATCAGCGGCATAATGACGATCCATAAACCTGTTCAGATCCGTCCGCCCAAAGCCATTAACGCTGTCATTTGTCCCCAAAATCGGCCGCCCCAAGGAATGGTCAGGGTGGCTGATGGATTGAAACATATCAAAGACAATATCATCCGGCGTGTCATGGGCTTGGCCAATTTCCTGAATGATCACGCCTTTTTCACGGGTAATCTCATCTTCGGGGAAGGTTGACCGGATCAAAATATCGGCCAGCAGCTCAACCCCGAAATTAAGGTCTTCAGGCATCAGGCGCAAATAATAGGCTGTTTCTTCGCGGCTGGTATGGGCGTTGATATAGCCGCCTTTGTCTTCGACCTGGCGGGCGATTTCAGCGGCATCACGGCTGGTTGTCCCCTTAAACGCCATATGTTCCAGCATATGGGCAATGCCATGTTCTGAGGCGGTTTCATCACGCGCGCCCGCGTTCACCCAGAAGCCAACCGACACGCTTTGCGCCGCCATCATGCGGGCAGAAATTACCTTCAGGCCAGAAGATAATTCGGTCAGTTGAACATCATGCGCCATGGTTTTGCCTTTTCATCTGATCCACAAGCCCCGCAATATCCGCCGGCTGTTTTGAGATGTGATGAATACGAGTTTCCCGCGCCATCAAATCCGCCATATGAGGCGGCAGGGCTGGCCTTGCGCCAATCGCCTTTTCCACCGCGTCAGGAAATTTCGCCGGATGGGCGCAGGCCAAGGCAACAATCGGCGTGTCTTGATCAACCTCACCATTTTCGCGGGCTTGATGCGCGGCGTAAACCCCAACCGCGGAATGCGGATCAAGCACCATATCATGCTGGGATTTGACCTTTGCGATTTCGGCCAACGTGCCGTCATCATCCAAACGATAGGCTTTGAACATCGCGTGGGCTTTCGCCAAGACATCCGCTGAAACGTTAAACCGCCCTGTTTCAGCAAATTCAGCCATATTTTGTTTCACCAGCGCATGATCACGATCAAGCAATTCAAACAACAGGCGTTCAAAATTGCTGGAAACTTGAATATCCATCGACGGGCTGAAGGACGGCTCCACCGTCTCACGCGCCATGGTGCCGCTTTCAAAGAACCGCGTTAAAATATCATTGCGGTTGGAGGCGCAAATCAAGGTTGAGATGGGCAAACCCATGCGCTTGGCAACGTATCCCGCAAAGATATTGCCAAAATTGCCTGTTGGCACGGCAAAGGCCACTTCACGTTCCGGCGCGCCCAAGGCCAAAGCAGACGTGACATAATAGACAATCTGCGGCATCAATCTTGCCCAATTGATCGAATTAATCGCCGAAAGACCAACGCGATCCCTGAACTCAAGATCACGGAACAAGGCTTTCACCGCATCTTGGCAATCATCAAAATTACCATCCACCGCAACGGCAAACGCGCCATCAGCGATAACGGAGGTCATTTGCCGTTCTTGAATGGGCGAAACACGGCCATCGGGGAAAAGGATGAAAATATCGACAAAATCACGCCCCTGAAAGGCTTCTAGGGCGGCTGAACCTGTATCGCCACTGGTTGCCCCCAAAATCACCGCGCGCTTACCACGGGCGCTTAACGCCCGATCAAAAGCACGGCTTAGGAACTGCATGGCGTAATCTTTAAACGCAATCGTGGGGCCGTGGAACAATTCACAAACATGAATATTATCATCGAGCGCAACCAACGGCGCGACATCCTGATGGGTGAAGCCTTGGTAGGTATCTTCGACCATGGCGGATAATTCATCATGATCAATTTCACCTGTGGTGAAATAGCCCATAATGGCGCTGGCAATTTCAGTATAAGACTTGCCTTTCAGCCTGTTCCAATCATCTTGGCTTAATTGCGGGTAATCTTGGGGGACAAACAACCCGCCATCACGTGCTAAACCTGATAACAATGTGTCTTCAAAACCAAGAGGACCATCTCCACCACGGGTTGAAATATACTGCATGGATGAAACCCTTCTTACGCTTTAATCTTTTTTGGCGGCGAAGCGAAGCCGCCCCGCTTGAACGTGCCACGTCAGATAGACCCCGATCAGCCCCATGGCAATGCCATACCATGTCAGGGCATATTGCCAATGATCGTTCGGAATATCAATTTCTACCGCCGCCCCAATCGGCAGAACATAAGCCCCGGGCTTACGCAAAACATCCCCCGAATAGGCGGTGATCACTTGGTCGCCCAAGTCATGGTGGGCGGTAATATCACCAATATTCAAGGTGAACCAGTCATCTTGCTGGGGGTTGTTATCGGGGACGAAATACCCTTTTTGCCGTTGCAGGCGGAGGATCGCCTCAACCGTCACCTCACCCGCATCCAAGGTTGAAGGGCGGCTTTCAGGACGGCGATAATCTTGTGCCACCCAGCCTCTATTCAGCAACAGAATCCGGCCATCGGTCAAGCGCATGGGCGTGACGACATGATAACCCGCTGTGCCTTCAAAAGTCCGGCCAATCAATTGCACTTCGGCATGGTGCATCCAGACGCCAGTGATGGCCAGCCGCTGATACTGCAAGTCTTGGGCATCTTGTGCTTGCGGCGGGGCAATGGCTTCAGCCGTGGCGCGATTGGTGAAATTTTCGATTAAGGCTTCTTTCCAATGCATCCGCATGATCTGCCACGTGCCTAAATAGATCAACGCCAATAACGCGGGAATGGCGAAAACAGTCATCCATAAAGACGGGCGGAACGACATGGTAAAGTCCTTTTGATGAAGCCCTTTTTGAAAGGCTTAAGTTTCAGGTGTTTGAAATTCAAATTGTTTGGCGACAATCACCGCTTTAATCACCCTGAGTGATAGCAAGGTTGCCCCCAGCATGACAAGCCCCCAGACAATCGCATGAACCCATAACGGCGGCGACAGCAATGTTTCCAGCACAAACGCCATGGGAACAATCAACGCGCCATAAATAAAAATCAAGAGAGTGGCAGGGCCATCACCGGCGTTATAACGGTCAATATCCAGCCCGCAATGACCGCATTGATCGACCAAGGCGATTTTGCCCCGAAACAATTTGCCCTGACCGCAGTCAGGGCAAAATCCATTAAGAGCACGGCGCATGGGGCTATCCGTGCTCTTTTGATGTGGTGTTGGTTGCAATCCTAGCGACCCCAAATGTAAACAGCGACAAACAGGAACAGCCAGACAACGTCAACGAAATGCCAGTACCAAGCCGCGGCTTCAAAGCCAAAATGCTGCTTGGATGTGAAATGGCCAAGCGCGCCACGCCACATACATACCGCCAAGAACAATGTCCCGATAATCACGTGGAAACCGTGGAACCCTGTTGCCATAAAGAAGACTGATGGATAAATGCCATCAGAAAAGGCGAAAGGAGCATGGCTGTATTCCAGCGCCTGCAACGCGGTGAACAGCATCCCCAGACCAACCGTCAGGCCAAGACCGATCATGAAATCACGGCGGTTATCCTGAACAATCGCGTGGTGCGCCCATGTCACGGTGCAACCGGACAGCAGCAAGACCAATGTGTTGATCAACGGCAGATCAAACGGATCAAAGGTGATGATGCCCTCTGGTGGCCAAATGCCGCCAGCAGGGAATAACGCGCGATCAAAGAACGCCCAGAAGAATGCCACAAAGAACATGACTTCAGATGAAATGAACAGCAACATGCCGTAACGCATCCCAATCTGAACGATTGGTGTGTGATGGCCTTGGTATTCGGCTTCACGGATAATATCCCGCCACCAATAGAACATTGTGGCCAGCACAAGCATAAGGCCAACGCCCATTGTTGCCATGCCATAGGCATTTTCATGCATATAAAGAACGCCGCCCAGCGTCAGAACAAATGCTGCCATTGAGCCCAATAACGGCCACGGGCTTGGTTCTACCAGATGATACTGATGTTTAGCTTCCCCACTCATATTAATCTCCCCCATGCTTAAGGATTCAAGTCTTCAATTCATTGCCGTGGGTGGCAATCATCCCCCGTCCTTATCGACGGCGAAAAAGGTATAAGACAACGTGATTTCCGGCGTTGCCTTGGTGTTCAAATCTTTGTCAATCTCTGGATCAAGATAGAAAATGACTGGCATTTCCACGCTTTCACCAGGGGCTAGTGTTTGTTCTGTGAAACAGAAACATTCAATCTTCATAAAATACGGGCCAATTTTATTTGGCGTCACGTTATAACTGGACGTGCCGGTGATCGGCTTATCGGTGATGTTGGTGGCGACGTAATTGATAACAATTTCTTCGCCGGGCAAAACATCAGAAGCCAATTTCGGCGCTTGCACATCCCATTTCAGCTCAGGATTAATATGGGCATTAAAGGACACTTGCCGCATCACCGCCCCTGCTGAAGCCCCCGGGGCTTCATTGCTGACTTGGGTGGTGCCGCCAAAGCCGGTAACACGGCAGAACAGGTCATAAAGCGGCACGGAAGCATAAGCCAGCCCAACCATGCCCGCGACCATAGCGAAAGCAGCAAGGCCAACCCGCTTATTCTTTTCCGCCATTTGAAGTGTTTCTGCGCTCATGATGCCCCTGCCAATTGAACAAAGGTGATGGCGTAGAAAATCAGGCACAGCAGGATGATCCCGCCAAATACAGCCAGATTACGCTTGCGCCGCATGGCGACAAATTCTTCAGGGGTTGGTGTTTTTTTCTGTTCAGCCATGATCAACCAACCATGCTTTTCAAGAGCGCATCAATGCCCAAAGCCAAGAAAATCAAAAAGAGATAAAGAATAGAATATTTAAACAATGCCATGGCGTTGGCATCAGACGCCTCACGCTTAAGGCGGATGGCATAGAAGACAAACCCTGCCCCCAGCCCCGCGGCAACAACGCCATAAACCATGCTGGCCATGCCCAAGACCGCTGGCAAAACCGCAAATGGCGCCAGCACCAAAGAATAGGCCAAAATTTGATTAATGGTGGAACGCGCGCCCGCGACAACAGGCATCATCGGGATTCCGGCCTTGGTGTAATCTTCATTCTTTACCAGCGCCAGCGCCCAGAAATGAGGCGGCGTCCAGATAAAGATAATCGCAAATAAAATCAGCGGTTCAATCGTCAAGCCGCCGCCAGCCGCCAGCCAGCCAATCGCCGGAGGGAAAGCCCCCGCCGCGCCGCCAATGACGATATTTTGCGGGGTTGAGCGTTTCAGCCAAACCGAATACACAACCGCGTAAAAGAAAATGGTGAAGGCCAGCAAGGCCGCCGCCAGCACATTAGCCGCAAACCACAAAACCAATACCGAAAGAAGGCTGATAATCACCCCAAAAGTCAGGGCTTCGTCAGGGTCAACCTTACCCGCGGGCAAGGGGCGGGATTGCGTGCGTTTCATGATCGCGTCAATATCACGATCATACCATTGGTTAATGGCACCTGATGCCCCAGCGCCGGCGGCAATCGCAAAAATAGCAATCACCATCAACACAGGATGCGGCATCGTTGGTGCCATCATCATTCCAATGACCGTGGTAAAGACCACGAGGCTCATGACACGGGGTTTCATCAGGGCGATGAAATCCGCCGGATCCGCCATTTGCGGAGATGTCACTAATGTCTGAGCCATCGTCGTCTAAACCTTATATATGCTTAGTTCTTGAACTTCGGCAGTTCATCGAATGTGTGGTATGGCGGTGGTGAGGCCACTGACCATTCCAATGTTGTTGCGCCTTCACCCCATGGGTTAGCCGCGGCACGGCGGCGAACAACAAACGCTTCGATGATAACAATCAAGAACAGGATCGCGCCGAAAGCACCGATGTATGAACCGATGGAAGCGACCATATTCCAGCCCGCAAAAGCATCAGGATAATCGATGTAACGACGTGGCATCCCCGCAAGACCCAAGAAATGCATGGGGAAGAATGTCAGGTTAACGCCAACGAAGGTGATCCAGAAATGGGCAATCGCCAAGGCACGGTTATATTCAAAACCAGTCATCTTAGAGAACCAGTAATAGAACCCAGCAAACAGACCAAACACAGCACCCAATGACAACACATAGTGGAAATGCGCGATCACGTAATAGGTGTTATGCAAGACCTGATCAAGGCCAGCGTTGGACAAGACAACCCCTGTCACACCGCCAACGGTGAACAGGAAGATAAAGCCAATCGCCCAAAGCATCGGGACTTCAAAACGGAGTGAGCCGCCCCACATGGTCGCAATCCATGAGAAGATTTTAACGCCAGTAGGAACCGCGATGACCATGGTCGCCGCGGTGAAATACGCCCGTGTATCAACATCCATGCCGACGGTGTACATATGGTGCGCCCATACGATAAACCCAACAAAACCAATCGCAACCATGGCATAAGCCATCCCGAGGTAGCCAAAGATTGGCTTACGGGAGAAGGTTGAAATGATATGGCTGACAATACCGAAAGCCGGCAGAATCATGATGTACACTTCAGGGTGACCAAAGAACCAGAACAAATGCAGGAACAAGATCGGGTCACCACCTTCAGCGGCAACAAAGAAGGCTGTATCAAAGTTACGGTCGGTCAGCAGCATGGTGATCGCACCCGCCAGAACCGGAACCGCCAACAACAGCAAGAACGCGGTGACCAGCATCGCCCATGCAAACAAAGGCATCTTATGTAAAGTCATGCCCGGGGTCCGCATATTCAGGATGGTGGTGATAAAGTTCGCCGCACCAAGGATGGAGGAGACACCCGCCAAGTGCAGTGAGAAGATCGCCAGATCCATGGACATCCCCGGTGTTCCTTCCTTACCGGAAAGCGGTGGATAAATCGTCCAACCAACACCCGCGCCGCCATCAGCAACAGCGGATAACAGCAACAGAATAAACGCCGGCGGCAACAGCCAGAATGAAATGTTATTCATCCGTGGGAAAGCCATATCCGGAGCACCGATCATAATCGGCACAAACCAGTTTCCAAAACCGCCAATAAGGCCCGGCATCACCACAAAGAAGACCATGATCAAGCCATGGGCGGTGGTGAATACGTTCCAGACATGGCCATCTTCCATGTACTGAACGCCAGGTTCCATCAATTCCATCCGCATATAGATAGAAAGACCGCCGCCGATAAAGGCCGCGAGAATGGCAAAGATCAGGTACATGGTGCCAATGTCTTTGTGGTTGGTGGAATAAAGCCACCGCTTCACAAAGCCGCTTGGGGCCCCATGATCATGATGTTCGGTTGTTGTCGCACTCATAGAATTGCTCCTCACTTAAACGTCTATTGTGCTTGCGCCAGTTGAATGGTCTGAGGACGTTCAACTGTTGCAAATTCTTCACGGGCTTCTTCAACCCATGCTTTATAATCTTCAGCCGAAACCGCTTTGATCACGATTGGCATATAAGAATGGTTAACACCGCAAATCTGGTTGCACTGACCGTAATAGGTCTTCTCGCCCATCGGAATATCAATCCAAGCTTCGTTGGTGCGTCCGGCGATGGTGTAAATCTGAACCGCCAATGATGGCATGAAGAATGAATGCATCACGTCATTGGCCTGAACCAGAAGTTTGATCCGTGTCCCTTCAGGAACAACCATGGGGTAGTCCACATCCAAAAGACGCTTCTGGCCTTCGGTGATGTCTTCTTCGGGGATCATGTAACTGTCAAACGCCAGTTCTTCTTTCGGGTATTCATATGTCCAATACCACTGGGCACCGGTGACTTTAACAACCATATCGGTTTCATCGGTGCGATCCATGTAATACAGCAGTTTGAAAGACGGCACAGCGATCACCACAAGGATGACAACCGGTATCACCGTCCACAACACTTCGATCACTGTATTATGCGTGGTCTTTGAAGGATTAGGGTTTTTGCTCTCACGGAAGCGCAAGCATGTGTAAACCAACAACGCCAAAACAAACAAAGAGATCAGCGTGATGATGATCAGCAACATATTGTGCAGATCAGTGGCTTTTTCAGCAATTGAACCGGCGGCAGGTTGCAAATCCATCTGCCATGGCTGCGGTTCAGCGGCATAAGCCAGACCAGTCGCGGCCAGCATCGCAAGCATGGCCACCCCAACAGATTTCGCTACAGCATAAGCCTTTGCCGTAATACGGGTCGGAAACATTCTCGAACTCCCCCTTAGAGTCTTCGCGCCACAACGTTGATGTTTCTCACGCCATGGCAAATTAACGCATATTTCAAGCAATATCCTTATAACACAAAGATTGAAAACCATAAGCACGGCATGGCGAAAACCCTTGCGGCAGGTGGTCGCAGTTTTTTTGAAATGAGCGCGTTTTCGATGAATAAGGCTGGATATGGGCGAAAAAATTATCGCCTTATGAAGGCGCAATGGTTGAAGTCACGCCATGGCTATGCCATGTCTTTAATAGAACAAATTTCTTCACCATTGATTCGGAACCCCAGCAGCTTGCACAACAGAGGTTCAAAAGAGGAAAACATGGACGCGCTCGACACAACAACAGACTTATTTTTCACCCGCACGGATTTGGATGAAGACGCTGTTCAAACCGTTGTCAGTGATGCTTTGGCCGGCAGTGATGATGGCGAGCTTTACTTAGAAGAACGTCATTCCGAAATGCTGGTTTTTGATGATGGGCGGATGAAATCATCAAGTTTTGACAGCACCAGCGGTTTTGGCCTGCGCTCCATCGCGGGTGAAGCCCATGGCTATGCCCATTCAGGGGAGCTGACGCTGGATGCCCTGAAAAGAGCGGCGGCGACCGTGTCTTCTGTTACCGATGGTTATGACGGCACCATGGCGCTGCCCCCACAGGCGGGCGGCAA
The DNA here is from genome assembly GCA_937952245.1 of uncultured Alphaproteobacteria bacterium. Classification (GTDB taxonomy): domain Bacteria; phylum Pseudomonadota; class Alphaproteobacteria; order Puniceispirillales; family UBA1172; genus JAGWAQ01. The sequence goes on from CALFYS010000059.1 coordinate 24,290, forward strand.
TCGCGCGCTTTACACCGCTGATAACCCGCTGGAAGCCACCGCTTTCGGTGAAAAAGTCACTTTATTGCAAGATATTGATGCCTATGCCCGCGCCGCTGACCCGATGGTGCGGCAGGTCAGTGTTTCGGTCGGCACATCATGGCAAGCCATCCGCGTGATGCGGGCTGATGGCTATCAAACCGCTGATATTCGGCCTTTGGTTCGGCTCAATGTTTCAGTTGTGCTGGAAAAAGATGGCCGCATGGAATCAGGCTCAAGCGGGGCTGGCGGCCGGGTGATGCTGGATCAATGGCTTGATCCTGATGTCTGGCGCAAAGAAGTTGATGAAGCCTTGCGGGTGGCGCGGGTTAATCTTGAATCAATCCCCGCCCCTGCCGGTGAAATGGAAGTGGTGTTGGGCGCGGGTTGGCCCGGCGTCATGCTTCATGAAGCGGTGGGGCATGGGCTGGAAGGTGATTTCAACCGCAAAGGCACATCCCTATTTTCAGGCCGTGTCGGCGAACAAGTGGCGGCGAAAGGCGTTACGGTGGTGGATGATGGCACGATGGATGATCGCCGAGGTTCAATCACCATTGATGATGAAGGCACGCCTTCTGCCCGCAATGTTCTGATCGAAGATGGGATTCTGAAAGGCTATATGCAGGATCGCCAAAACGCCCGATTGATGGGGGTTGCGCCCACAGGCAATGGCCGCCGTGAAAGCTTTGCCCATACGCCGATGCCGCGGATGACCAACACATTCATGACCAATGGTGACCATAGCCGTGAAGAAATTTTATCAACCGTGAAAAAAGGTCTTTATGCGGTTAATTTTGGCGGCGGTCAGGTGGATATTACCAGCGGTAAGTTCGTCTTCTCCGCCTCCGAAGCCTATATGATCGAAGATGGCAAAATCGGCGCGCCGGTCAAAGGCGCAACATTGATTGGTAATGGCCCTGACGCGATGGGGAAAATCACCATGGTGGGCAATGATCTGGCCTTGGATAATGGCATTGGCACCTGTGGTAAAGCCGGACAAGGCGTGCCTGTTGGCGTTGGTCAACCGACGTTGAAAATGGGCGGGATCACCATTGGCGGCACCGATACCGCCTCCTGATCCATTGGGCTGATCCATCGGGTCAATTAATGCAACCGTCGCCAATCCTTTGGCCGCAAGAAAGCCCCGCGCCAAAACCCTTGTTCGCCTCGTTTAGCGGCGGATTCTTGGGCGCGATAGGTCTTGGCATATTCCGCCACAGCAAAGCCTGACCGCACCAGCATATGTTGAATATCCAGCCCGTTTTCATCCCGACCCGCAAAACATTGCCCCAATAAACGTTGATAACGGTCACGACCCGTGATCCGGCACCAAAGCGCGCCTTGGGCATCGAGCAGCCCCACCACCAGATCACGCGCCATCTTCCCGCATGGCCATTCGGCGCCGGTTTTGGTCTGGCACATTTGATTGATCTCAGGCGTATCAATCCCCAATAACCTGATTTTATGGCCGGAAGCATGGATTGTATCGCCATCCACCACCCGCCAAGCACTGGCGGAAACAGCCGATGGAAAATCATCATCAGCCTTGGCAGGGGAAAGACTGATCATCCCTGTTGCTATGCCCACAAAGCTTGCGATTAACCCCACAACAACGACTTGCCGTAATGACAAAAGAAAAGTCGCCAAAGAAGAGGTGGCTATAAACAACATCGCAACCCTCGGACAAAACATAAACGCCCAACAACAAAATGGTGTCAGGCTGTTTTGTCACAACAATCGCAAAGCAAGTCTACGAACCTCGCCTATTTCCTCAATCCTATTTTCATAGGCCTACAACCATAGGGAGGTGTTTTATTGAGCGAGCAACCCGACATAGGATTGCTTCACGATTGCTGTGACAGGTTTACGCTATAGGATAATCCATAAAGATCAATGATTTCCTTTGATCCTTAAGGGTCATGACCCTGATCCATAAACGCTTCACATGATCGGCCAGGTGGCCGGGCTGTTCGCCAAAAGAACACGCGTATGCGGAACCCCACCTATTCCCCCAAAGGGTATTGTATTCAGTAGGCAACCCGACAAAGGGCTGCGTGTTCTTTTGGCAATTTGACGCTAAAGGAATATGTCAAAACATCCAACCATAAATTGCTGATTATCTTTTTTACGACTTAATCATATTGCCAATAATGCTGGAATTTTGATTTCTTAAGGTTAATTGGCGGGATCATTTCGGCGGGTCATAATCCCAAAGACAGCGGCCACTAGTGCCATTGAGATGACCGCCCCGACCCCAAAGGTTAAGCCGCCGCCGCCGAATTGATAAAGCGGGCCCGCGATCATCAATCCGCCGACTTGACCCAACGAACCAAAACCCTGCACCAATCCTAAACTGCCGCCGATTTGGCCTAATTTAGCGCGTTTGCTGGCGGCTGAGGTCAGGGTCGGATTGCTGAAAGCAAAACCAATACAAACAAGGCTGGTGCTGATCATGACGCTGATCACGCTGGCGCCAAACGCGGCAAAACCAATGATGACCATCAGCATGGTCACGGCTTGCCCCAAGGCCAGAACCCCGCTCCCCATCAGGGCGGTGCCAATATCGGTCAGGCGTTTTGAAACAGGGCCGATTAACCCGCCTTGAATAATCACGATCAAAACACCAATCCACGTAAAGACCCATCCTGTATCGCGGCTGGAATAGGCCAGCTCATCTTTCAGCACCAACACAAAAGACGCTTCGACTTGGGCAAAAGCAAGGTTGAGCAAAAACGCCGCTATGGCAAAACCCGTCAGCCCTGCTGTTCTGAACCCTTGCCAGCGTTCGGCAAAGGGCAAACGTTCCGATGATGTGATGCTGGCGGTTTCTTTAACATTGACCAAAGCCAACACAAACCCGACCCCTGCCAAGCCTGCCGCCAGCAGAAATGGCGCGGTATGCACCGCTCCGCCAATGCCTGAAAGCAACCCGCCCAACGCGGGCCCTGCCACAAAACCAAGGCCAATAAAGGCCCCCAGCCGCCCCATCCAACTGGCGCGGGTTTCAGGGCTGGTGCTGTCGGTGATGATGGCTTGGATAACGCCGATATTCCCCGCCGCTAATCCCGCGATAATACGGGCGGCAAACATCACGGTCAGGTCAGTGGTGAGCGCAAAAACCAAATGCCCTAAGGCGGAGACCAAGGTTGAGATGACCAGCACTCGTTTCCGCCCCAGCCTGTCGGATAGCGCCCCTAAAATGGGCGCGCCAACAAACATGGCGAAAGCAAAACTGGCCATCAGCAGTGCCATGATGGTTTCTGATCCACCCGCTTCGTCAATCACCGCGTAGGGCAGAACAGGGATCAACGCCCCGATGCCAACAAAATTGACAAATACGATCAGCAGCAAGCCGCCCATAGCAACATCCGATTACGAATTAAAACAGAAAATCCTGATAAACGCGGGTCAAATCACCGCCCCAATCACCATGATAAAGATCAAGCATATGTTCGGCTTGGGTTTTACCGCTATCGGTGATTTTACGGATCGGGTCCAAGAAGCCGGTTTCATCATTACCAGCGGAATCAAGCCGATTGCGGCGAGACAGACCTTTCGATGAAATCGCCACCATTTCTTTGGCCAGGTCATGCATGGAACGCCCAACAATCTGGCCTTTTAAGCCAAATTCAGCGGCCTGCATTCGGGCATCAGCGACATCATCTGCCGTCAAGCCAGCCGCCAGATCAGCCGCCGCATCAAGCGCTTCCGCATCATAGAGCAACCCTGTCCAAAGCGCGGGCAAAGCGCAGATCATATGCCATGGCCCGCCATCAGCCCCGCGCATTTCAATATATTGCTTTAACCGGACTTCCGGAAACGCCGTGGTGATGTGATCCGCCCAATCCGCCATCACGGGCATTTGGCCTTCAAACCCGGGCAGCTCGCCTTTCATGAAATCACGGAACGACAGCCCCGCGACATTTTCATAACCTTCTTGGTCGCCTTCCCCACGGTGGAGGAAATACATCGGCACATCCAAAATATAATCCACCCATTGTTCATAACCGAAGCCATCATCAAAGACACAAGCTGGCACGCCGCAACGGGCGTTATCGGTATCGGTCCATGCTTCTGCACGGGTGGAGAGCAAGCCGCTGGGCTTGCCATCACGGAAGGGCGAATTGGCGAAAATCGCCGTCGCCACCGGTTGCAGCGCAAGAGAGGTGCGGAATTTCTTCACCATATCGGCTTCGGACGCGTAATCGAGATTCACCTGAATGGTTGAGGTGCGGAGCATCATATCAAGCCCCAGCGTGCCCACCTTTGGCATATGTTCGCGCATGATCCGATACCGGCCTTTCGGCATCCATGGCACGTCCTCGCGTGTCCATAGAGGGTCATACCCCAGCCCGATCATGCCCAGCCCTAAATCACCGCAAACCTTTTGCATGGCTTTAAGGTGGCGTCCTGTTTCAGCGCAAGTCTGGTGCAGGTTTTCCAAAGGCGCGCCAGAAAGTTCAAACTGGCCGCCGGGTTCAAGCGTCAATGAGCCGCCATCCTGATCTTTCAGGCCGATGATGGTCTCACCTTCCATAATGGGCGTGCCTGAAAGATGGCCTTCTAACCCGCGCAACAACGCCCCAACGCCATTATCCTGTTCATAGGATGGGCGTTTCAGCGTCTTCAGATCAAACAGAAATTTTTCGTGTTCCGTGCCAATCCGCCAGTCTTGCGCGGGGGATTGCCCTTCCTCCAACCAAGCGATCAAATCTGATTTATCCTTGATCAGAGGGCTATTGTTATTGGCCATCGGCGTCCTTCCAATCTCCAGCAACCCCTTGCCAGAGAGAGAGCGCAGCCAGCATCGCTGTATCTGCGCGTAATATATTTTGCCCCAATGAAACTGGAACAGCGGCTTTATGCCCGCGGATCATATCACGTTCCCGAGGCGAAAACCCGCCTTCAGGTCCGATCAAAATAGCCGCCGGCCCTTTCAGTGATGCGACCCGGGTTTGAAAGGCAAAATCTGCATTGCCCGCGGTATCTTCATCACAAAAGATGATATGGCATCCTTCTGGCCAGTCTTCAAGCAGTGTTTGCAAGGAAATTGGCGGATCAATAACAGGGATGGTGGTGCGGCCTGTTTGTTCCGCCGCTTCAATGGCGTTGGCCGCCATGCGATCGGTATTCACACGGCTGACTTGGGTGAAATCGGTCATGATGGGCTGGATGCGCCCCACCCCCAATTCGGTTGCTTTTTCGGCGATAAAATCAATCCGTGCTTTTTTAATCGGGGCAAAGACAAGGGTTAAATCTGGCATTGTGTCTTGGGGGCGGGTTTGTTCATGGCAAAGCAACTGGGCTTTCTTGCGATCCGCCAGTGTGATGCTGGCGCGATATTCACCGTCAATCCCGTTGAAAATCAACACCTCTTGGCCAGTTTGATAGCGCAAGACATTGATCAGATAATGCGATTGATCACGATCAAGGATCAGCCCCGCCCCTTCACCAAGGGCGGCATCACAATAAAGACGTTGTCGCGTTTCCAAAGCCATAGGCCATGATTACTACCCAAGCGGCGGTATGCGCAAGATTAAAGATTGGGGGCTTGCTATGGTCTGGTCTCTGGCTTAGTCATTAATGATGACCGAAACAAAAAACAGCAAAGCATCAAGTGATATTAAATCATCAGGCTTGATCAGCCGCCTGCCGCAACCATGGCGCGGCTTGGCGCAATTGGCACGGCTTGACCGACCGATTGGCTGGTGGCTATTGCTGCTCCCCGGCTGGCACGCCATTTTATTGGCGGCGATTGCCCAAAAGGCTCCTTTTGATCAGACCTTGACCATCATGGCGCTGTTTTTGATGGGCGCGGTGGTGATGCGTGGGGCGGGCTGTGTTGTCAATGACCTGTGGGATCGCGATTTAGACCGCGCCGTCGCCAGAACCCAAGACCGGCCTTTGGCATCAGGGGCGGTTTCCATCCCCTTGGCGTTTTGTTTTCTGGGTGTTTTGGGGCTGATTGGGCTGGCTGTTTTATTGCAATTGCCCTTGGCCGCCATCATCACCGGCATTGCCGCTTTGCCCTTGATTGTGATCTATCCATTGGCGAAACGTTTTACGGGTCTGCCGCAAGTGGTCTTGGCCTTGACCTTCAGCTGGGGGGCGTTGCTGGGCTGGACCAGTTTTGGCGGCTGGCCTGAAACCCCTTCCATCATGCTTTACATCGCAACCGCCTTTTGGGTGTTTGGTTATGACACGATCTACGCCATCCAAGACATTAAAGATGATCAGGATATTGGCATTAAATCTTCTGCCCTGACGTTGGGAACACGCCTGCCGCAAGTGGTGGCATGGGTCTATGTTGAAATGGTGCTGATTTTACTCGCCATCAATTTCACCATGGATTTAGGCTGGGCGTATAACATCGGCGTGGCGATGGTGGCTTTGCATTTGGCCTTGCAAATTCGCGCCATCCGCCTTGATGACCCAACCGTGGCGGGGCGGATTTTCCGCAGCAATCGCAACACAGGGCTGATTTTTACCGCCGCGCTTATTGTTGAATATAGTGCCGCGTCAATGCTGGCTTAAAGATAGCGATCAATTCCTGTCGCGGCGGCTTCAAGGATACGCCATGGTGCATCGCCCAAGGAAACGGCGTGGTCGGACAATCGCGCCATCACCGCAAGGCGTTTGCTTTTATCGGCACGAAGGCCGGATAACCATTCATCTAACCCCAGATCATCCGCGCCGGCGATTGATTTCAGATGCGATAACATTTCAGGCTGGTCAAGGGATTGAAACCGCCTTCCGTGGGCTGGAATCGTGCTATGGGCAACAGGGGCGTTATTGATCGCCATCATCGGGGCGCGCGATTGATACCCGAAAACAGGCTGATCAAAAAACTTGGGGTCATCACGCTCACCATGATCCACCAAGCCCTGATCCAGCTGAACAAAATCATAGGCAACGCCCAAGGCTTCGGTGGCGTGCATATGGGTTAACTGGTCATCATCCAGCCATGCGATATTCAAAAATACCTTTGTTCCCGAACTGGGGTAAGCTGTTGCCGGCACCGCGCAATAATAGGACATGGTGGCGGCGTAAACGATGTCGCAATCATGAAGCACACAAGACGTGACCGGCAATTGAGCATCATCACCAAACTTCCGCCTCAGTTGCAACGGCGCGCGGTTTGACCCGACCGAGATTACCGGATGACGTGATTGGCATTCCGATGCTTTGATCCCATCCGGCCGCATTTCTGGCAGGCCATCCCGCATCCAGAAGTCCCCTTGAGGGGCGGGATAGGGGTAGGATTTGGCTTGCGCCAATGGCGTGATTTGCCCTGTGGCATCGTGGTCAGGAAACCATTCTTCTGGCAAATTCAAGGCGGGGGCGGTCATATCAAAGATACATCAAATCAACGATAGGCTTTCGTCTAAGCCCAGCGCGATATTGAGATTCTGCACCGCCGCCCCTGAAGCGCCTTTGCCAAGATTATCAAGCCTTGCCACCAGCATGATCTGTTCATCATCGCCATGGCTATACCCCAAGGTGTGAATATCCAGCATATTGGTGCCGACCAAATCTTCTGTTGCCAGATAGCCGCGGTCGGTCAACCCATCTTCAGCATCAAGAGCGCGGGTTTTGACAAAAACCTCACCTTCATAATGGGCGGCGAAAACATCATGGATGGAGGCGCGGTCAAACCCCGGGTTGATCATATGAGGCAGGAGCGGCAATTGCACCAGCATCCCGCAAGGGAAATTCCCCACCATCGGCAAGAACAAAGGTTTTGCCGAAAGACCCGCATGAAGCATGACTTCAGGGATATGCTTGTGGCCTAGCCCAAGCGCGTAAGCGAAATTCTTGGGGCCTTCATCGTGATCCATGTAATTGATCAACGCGTTGCCGCCGCCTGTATAACCGCTGATGGCCGCAATGCTGAGCGCGGTTTCAGGGGCGATCACTTGAGCATCAATCAACGGTCTGATCAACGCGATCATAGCGGTGGCGTAACACCCGACATTGGCGATATAGCGGCTCTTGGCAATCTTCTGGCGCTGGCTTTTGGCCAGTTCAGGAAATCCATAAGCCCAATCATCATGGGTGCGGTGGGCGGTGGACGCATCAATAATCTTACACGAAAGCCCATCGGCCAATGCCACGGCTTCTCGGGCGGCATCATCGGGCAAACATAGGATCACCGCATCGGATTCCGCCATCAGCCCTTGGCGGGTGGCGGCATCTTTCCGCAGGTCATGGTCAATGGTCAGCACGTGCACTTCAGGATGGGCATCCAAACGTTCCCGTACCTGAAGCCCGGTGGTGCCGGCCTCTCCATCAATAAAAACACGATAAGTCATTCGCTTTTTTACCCGCCGTGCATGAAGGCGGCAAGTTGAATATTTTGCGATGAAATTTTAACATTGAAATGGTTGTACTTTTACCCTTGAGACGCTATGTCAGAATCATGACTGATTTTTCAAATTTAATGGATATGCTGCTTGATCGCGCCCGCAGTGCAGGTGCCGATGCAGCCGATGGTATTGTGGTGGGTGGTCATGGGCATTCCGTGTCTGTCCGCTTGGGTGAAGTCGAAGCGATCGAACGATCAGAAGACCATGATATTGGCCTTCGGGTGTTTGTTGATGGCCGAAACGCCAGCATTTCAACAAGCCGGCTTGATGAAGACAGCATTTCCACCTTGGCGGAACGCGCGGTGGCCATGGCCAAACTTGCCCCACAAGACCCTTACGCCATGCTGGCCGCGCCTGAATTGCTGGCCAAAGACTGGCCTGAATTGGATATGTTTGACGCCACCACCCCAAGCGCCGATGACCTCAAACAAGCGGCCTTAACCGCCGAAGATGCCGCCCGCGCCGTCAAGGGCATCACCAATTCCGAAGGCGGCAGCGCCTCCCATGGCTCCGTTGCCATGATGATGGCCACCAGCAATGGATTTTCCGGCTCGTACCAACGCAGCAGTTTTGGCATTTCCACCATGGTCTTGTCTGAAAAAGACGGCGTGATGGAACGCGATTATGATTACACCGCCGCGGTTTATCATGAAGACCTTGATGATCCTGAAAACATTGGCCGAAGCGCGGGCGAGCGCACCATGGAACGGCTGGGGGCAATCCGCCCGCCGACAGGGGCTTTTCCTGTGATTTATGACGCGCGGGTTTCGCGGTCAATTGCCGGGCATATCGCCTCCGCCATCAATGGCAGTGCTATTGCCCGCGGCACCAGTTTCTTAAAAGATAAAATGGGGCAAGCGATTGCCGCCAGCGGCATCACCATGGTCGATGACCCGTTACGCCCCCGCGGCATGGGCTCATCGCCTTTTGATGGTGAAGGTCTAGCCCGCCAGCGTCGGGTGATGGTCGATCAAGGTGTCTTGCAGGGCTGGTTCCTTGACCTTGCCTCCGCCAAGCAATTGGGGCTTGAGCCAACGGGCAACGCCGGACGTGGGATCGGCTCACCGCCTTCCCCGGGGACAAGCAACTGGATTATGGAGCCGGGCGCGATCAGCCGTGATGATTTGATCGCCGGTGTCGATGAAGGCTTCCTTGTGACAGAAATGATCGGCTCTTCGGTCAGTCTGGTGACCGGCGATTACAGCCGTGGGGCATCAGGTTTCTGGATCAAAAATGGCAAGATCAGCCATCCGGTGACCGAAGCCACCATCGCGGGCAATCTCAATGATATGCTGATGCAGATTACCCTTGCCGATGATCTTGACCTGACCAAATCAACCGCCGCCCCAAGCCTGCGGATTGATGGCATGACCGTTGCTGGCGCATCATGAGTTTTTCAACAGCCCATCACCCAAGACGTGGGGTCAAAGATTGGGTTGAACTCATGCTCAAAGACCATGGTTTTTTGCGCCTTGGTTGGCATAACCTCCATGAAATTCGCCCCGGGGTTTGGCGCGCCAATCAGCCTGCCCCGAAAGATGTGCGGCAAGTGGCCAAGCTTGGCATTAAAACCATTGTCAACTTGAGGGGCCCGCGATCCGATGGCGGTTGGCGATTGGAAAAAGAAGCCTGTGACAAAGCAGGGATCACGCTTGTTGATTTCACCGTTCGGTCACGGGCGGTGCCTGATTATGAGGTGTTGCGCGGCGCCAAAGAGATGTTTCAGGCCATTGAATACCCCATGATGATGCATTGCAAATCAGGGGCTGATCGCGCAGGCATTATGTCAGCGCTTTATCTGTTGTTGATGGAAAATGCCACGGTGGATGAAGCGCTGGAGATGTTATCGCTGAAATATCTTCATGTGAAACAAGCCAAAACCGGTCTTTTGGATGCGTTCATCGAAGCTTATCGTCCGGCGCAAGACGCGGGAAAATCCATGTTGGATTGGGCGAAACATGACCTCAACCCCCAGCAATTGCACGATGAGTTTATGGCCCAAGGATGGGCGGTGCGGCTGGTCGATGATATTCTGAAACGCGAATAGATTGATCGAATTTAATCTGACGTGAAATGTTGCAAAGCGCATAATTTGGCATAAAGACCATCAGCTATGATCAACGCGCTATGTTGGCCTTGTTCCACCAATTTCCCTTGATCCATCACCAAAATTTCATCCGCGCCTTGAACCGTGGCCAAGCGATGCGCCACCACCAATGTTGTCCGGCCTTTCGATAAAACTTCAAGAGCGTGCTGAATCTGTTTTTCAGAGGCAGCATCAAGGGCGCTGGTGGCTTCATCCAACAGCAAAATAGGCGCATCTTTCAGCATGGCGCGGGCAATCGAAATCCGCTGTTTCTGCCCGCCGGAAAGACGCGATCCAGCTTCACCAACAACCGTGTCAAAGCCATCAGGTTGCGCCATGATAAAGTCATAAGCCGCCGCGTTTTTTGCCGCCGCTTCAACCTCGGCATCACTGGCATCAAGGCGGCCAAGGCGAATATTGTTTCGGATCGTATCGTTAAACAACACCGCGTCCTGACTGACCAATGCCATGGATGCCCTGAGATCACTGATCGCCATGTCTTGAATATCAATCCCATCAATGGTGATCTGGCCTGTTGTCCGATCAAAAAGACGCGGCAAGAGATTAATCACCGTTGTCTTGCCCGCCCCGCTTGGCCCCACCAAGGCGATGGTCTTGCCAGAAGGCGCGGTAAAAGACAGATCCGATAATGCCGGCACGTCACCATAGGCGAAACTGACGCCATCAAACGCCACATCCCCTTTGGTGATGGGGCTTGCTGATGCGCTGTTCGGTGAAGTGTTTTCAGGGGAAGTGATTTTGGGCGCGGTATCAATCAACGCGAAAATACGATTAAGCGCGGCGGCGGATTCTTCCACCACGGCGTTCAATGTCCCCAGCCCGCGCACTGGTTGAACCAGCATCAATAGCGCGGTGATAAATCCGGCGACATCCCCCACCTGCATATGACCCGCGATCACACGCCAGCCCGCAACCGCGATCACCCCTGCCACGGCCAAGCCGCCCAAGACTTCTAAGATCGGGTCAATCCGCGCCCGCCCCAATTCCAGACGAAGGATGCGGTTATACAAACCGTCAAAACCCGAAGCGGTTCGTTTTGTTTCATGGTCTTCAAGCCCATAAGCCCGCACCATTCGACTGCCTTGCAGGGTTTCATTCATCATGGCGGTGACATCGGCCATATCTTCTTGCAAATGTGATGATTGTTTGCGCTGGCGCTTACCAATGGTGATGATCGGCTTCATGGCGATGGGATAAACCACCAACACAATGATCGTCAAAAGCCAATCAAACCAGATCATGGTCGCCACCATGGTGATGATGGTCAAGAGATCACGGATTAAATTATTCGCCAGACGTTTGATGGCTTCCCGCACCACCAACACATCATTCATCACCCGACTGACAAATTCACCCGTGGGGGCGGATAAAACCTGCGCCAGATCAGCGTGGATCAAATGCCGTGCCATGGCTTTTTGGATGGCGGTGGTGATGCTGAGCGCCAAAGACGTGACCTGCCGCACCTGAAAATACATGGCCAGTCCTTTGATCAGCGTCAAGCCAATGATCAATGGCGGGATTTGCCAGATTAAATCAGCATCCGCCGTGCCAAGAGCATCAAAGACATGGCGGATCATCACCGGATAAGCCGCCGAGGTGGCCGCCACCAATGCCATTAACAACAGCGCGATGACAATCGCGGCTTTACGGCTGGCAATCCAATCGCGCCAAAGCCTTGTGATGGCGGCGCGGGTGGATAAATTCAAAGAAATCGTGGCACGGCTTGTCATAAAAATTCCAAATACACCGTTCCATCACCATCGGACAGAACCTTAAGATCATGTTTTACTTGTTTTTTGTCGCGCCGACAATGAAGACATGATGAGATGCCGTGATGGGGTTCCGTAATGGGATGCCATCATGGAAGAACATTGTTTTCATCATCCCTCTTTTCAATCGCGCTTATGATTGAGTTGCGATATGATCAAGACTTTACCGCAACCCGAAGCATTTGTTACAAAAAGATATGATCAAGACATGGCTGAAAAGCCCCAGTGGTATCCGCACCATCACAATAATATCAAGTTTTGTGCTTCGGCTTTTGCTGGCTTCTATTCGCTGGCAAAAAATTGACCATAGCGGCGGGGCGGTGAAATCCGCTGACCAGCGCCCGATTATTTTTGTCAATTGGCATTGCCGCCTCTTGGCTATCCCCGCCATGTTGAAACGTGATTTGCCCACCGCCTATATCATTTCGGAATCCCATGATGGCCAGCTGATCTCTGGCACGGTCAAGCCTTTGGGGATTGAGACGATCTGGGGGTCGCGGAGCAATAAAGCGATCAGCGGTTATCGTGATATGCGGCGGCGGTTATCCCAAAACCTGCATGTTGGGATCACCCCCGATGGCCCCCGGGGGCCCGCACGAAAAGCCGCCACCGGGGCGTTGCAATTGGCAAAAACTTCAGGGGTTGTTCTGGTGCCCGTGGCATGGTCAACCAGCGGGATGTGGCGGCTTAATTCATGGGACAGATTGGCCATCCCAAAACCGTTTAGCCGTGGGGTACAGATATTTGGCAATGCCATCACCATCCCTTCTGATGCCGAACCGGAAGCCTTAGAAGAAGCCCGCCTTCAATTAGAAGATGCGATCAACGCGGTCACCGCCGAGGCAGATGCTGTCTTTGGGCATCGGGCGGATGATGCCGACCACCGCTATGGCATTGCCAAAGACAAACGCAACATTGACCATAAAAGCACGGCATGACAGGTCGGGTGAGATGACAAAACTGACTTTAATCACCTACCGGATTTTATGGCAATTGATCGGCCTTGTCTTACCGATTGGGCTGCGCTTAAGGGCGCGTCAAGGCAAAGAAGACACAACCCGCCTTGGGGAACGGTTTGGTTATCCCTCGCTTGCCCGCCCGAAAGGGCAGGTCTTTTGGCTTCATGGCGCCAGCGTTGGTGAGACGGTATCTTCCCTTGTCTTGGCGGAAACGCTTTTAAGCCACGCCCCCGATGCCCATGTTCTGATCACCAGCGGGACGGTCACCTCAGCCGAAATGGCGGCACAGCGCATCACCTCCAATCGCATCCTCCATCAATATCATCCCCATGATCACCCCCGCTGGATCAACCGCTTTCTTGACCATTGGATGCCCGATGCCGTGGTCATGATGGAAAGTGAAATCTGGCCCAATATGGTGACCATCAGCAGGGAACGAGGATGCCCTGTTGCCATGGCATCGGCGCAAATCTCGCCCAATTCGCACCAGAAGTGGAAAACCTATGGCCGGACGATGGCCGAGGCCATCTTCCCTTGCTTTAGCGCTATTCTTGCGGTTGACCATGACCAAGCCAGGCGGTTTCAGGATTTAATCGACAATCCTGCTAAAATCAAAATCGGCGGGTCGATGAAAGCCGCCGCCAAGCCTTTGCCGGATCACCCTGAATTACAAGAAGCGATGATTAAAGCCGCTGATGGTCGGCAGATTGTTCTGCTTGCCTCAAGCCATGATCAGGAAGAAGACCTCTTTATTGATGCCATCAACAGCATCAATCAGAATAACGCCTTCTTTCCGGTGATTGCCCCTCGTCATATTGGCCGCGGCGATCAAATTGCCCAGATGATCAGCGCCAAAGGCGGGCGTTCCGGCCAACGCAGTCAGGATCAATGGCCAGATGGCAACACATCATGGTGGATCGCCGATACCATGGGGGAGATGGGCAGCTTAATCCGCAGTGCTGATATTATTGTTCTCGGCGGCGGATTTGCGCCGCTTGGGGGGCATAACCCTATGGAAATGGCCAGCCTTGGCAAAGGGGTGATCTCTGGCCGTCATGTTTTTAAAAACAAATCTATTTTTGAGATGCTGGATAGCCATCAAGGGGTCATGTTCGCGGGCAATACAGCGGAATTGATAGAGGCGATCACCCTTCTTTCTGCTTCGCCTACGGCGTTGGAACAATTAAACAAAGGCGCATCCCGCACCGCTGATGCCATTAAATCTTCCGCCGATGAAACCGCGTTGAGTTTGATTCAACTGGCTCATGGCCAACACCCTCACCAAAAGGGGGACGCATCATGACACCGCCATCCTTTTGGTATCAATCGCGAATAAGCCCGAAGGTGATCTTATGGGTGATCCTGTTATGGCCGTTCACCTTGGTCTGGCGGTTTGGGGCTTGGCTGAAAGCGATCATGGCAACGCCTTTTCATCCCCCTGTTCCCGTGGTGGTGGTGGGCAATTTAACCGCTGGCGGCACGGGCAAGACCCCTTTGGTGGCCAGTCTTGCGGTGGAAAGCCGCCGAAAAGGGCGGCATCCTGTTATCTTGATGCGCGGCCATGGCGGTATCCATCACGCCCCTTATCGGGTGAAGGCAGGCGATACCGCCCATGATGTTGGTGATGAAGCCAAATGGCTGCAAGAATGTGCCCCTGTTGTGATCGCCCGCAACCGTGGCCATGGCGCCCGATATATTATCGACACCATCCCTGAATGTGATGTCATCATTATGGATGATGGGTTGCAGAACCCGTCGATTGAAGCCAGCCTAAAACTAGCGGTTTTCAATGGCAATTTAGGGATTGGCAATGGCATGATTATTCCCGCAGGGCCATTGCGGCAATCGTTGCGATCTGGCCTTGATGCGATTGATGCCGCGGTGATTACGGGTGATGATATTGGGCAGGGGGGCGTCAGCGTTCAACAGATGCTGGCCGCAAAAGGCTTCAAAGGCCCCGTCTTTGCCAGCAGTCGCCATCTGAATAACGCTGACATCAAAGCCATTTCCGGCAAGCCTGTTTTTGCTTTTGCAGGGATTGGTTATCCCGATGGGTTTTTTAATATGCTCCGCGACCGAGGGATCACCTTAACAGGCACGCGGTCTTTCGCCGATCACCATCCTTACACCCCGGCTGAATTAATGGCCATGACAAAACAAGCCCATGCCGATGGGGCGATGCTGGTGACAACAGAAAAAGACTACGCCCGCCTTTCACCCAATGATCAGGCGCAAGTCACCGCCATTAGGCTGGAGTCTAAATTGGATGGGTCTTTATTGGACATGGTCATGAAAGCACGTGTATAAAGCGCCATGGATGCGATCAAGAAACTGTTTCGATACACAATTCGCTGGCCGATAGAAGCCGTGATCTTCTATGGGCTGGCCGGCATATTGATGATTATGCCTGTTGGGGTGGCCTCTCTTTTAGGCGGCGGGTTGATGCGCTTGATCGCGCCCTTAACGCCTTTCCATCGCCGCAGTCTTTTTAATATTGGCTATGCGATGCCAGAGCTTTCCTCGGCTGAACGCAAAAAAATTGCCAATGGCATGTGGATGCATTTAGGCCGGGTTCTGGGCGAATATCTGCATACCAAAAACTTGGTGATGTCAAACCGCATCACCTATGAAGGGCTGGAACATTTAGAGCCATTGAAAGAAAAAGGCGGCTTTATGATCACCGCCCATCTTGGCAATTGGGAATTGGTGGTGGCGCCCGCGCTGCACGTCGATCTGCCGGTGAATGTCGTGTTCCGCCGGATCAACAATCCCTTGATCTCAAAACTCTTGATGCGGCGGGTTCAAGTCTTTGATGCGGTCTTCCAAAAAGGCATTGAAGGGGCGCGCGGCATGGCCTCAACAGTGAAGTCGGGCAAAACCTTTGTCGCTTTGGTGGATCAAAAACTCCGCGAAGGGGAGATGCTGGATTTCTTTGGCCATAAAGCCTCCACCGCGGTTGCCCATATCAAATTGGCGGAAAAGTTCAACACCCCGATTGTGACGGTGCAGATTATCCGCACCAAAGCCTGTCATTTTCATATTGTCATCAAGCCGCTGGATTTATCGGGGCTTGACCCGAAAGCCCCTGATTATGTCCAACAAGCGGGAACGCATATTAATGGCGTTTTGGAAGGCTGGATCAGGGAAAACCCTGAACAATGGATGTGGCCACATCGCCGCTGGCCCGCCAGTAAAGGTGAGGTCTATATCCCGCCCCCTAATGAATAAGGGCTGATCAATAGGGGCTAAAACAAATCGCCCTGTTCTGAATTTTTGGCCCCTGAATTTTCGGATGCTGATTCTTTTTTCGCTGAACCTTTTTTGACCGCAACCTTTTTAGAGGGGGCTTTTGGTGATGATGGCTCGCCGGACTGCCCCAAGGTCGCGTCACGTTCACCTTGCGCCAATTGCAACCGCACCACCGCCCCATCTTGATATTGATCCGCGGTTTTCATCACCTGACCATCAGGGCCAGTGACCAGCGCAAAACCTTTTTCAAGGATACGTTGAAACGACCCTGCTTCCAGCAAACGGCTGGCTTGCTGAAACCGATTTTGATGACGGGTGAGCCATTGATCAATCTGACTTTCCAGCCGTGAGACCGCCAGATCAAGCTTGGATGCCCCGCGGGTTAATTCTTCCCCCGGCCCCGTCATGCGATCAGCAATCGCGCTCAATTTTGATTGCGAGCGGGTCAAGCGCTGGCCAATGGCATGGGCCACCCGCAGATCAAGATCAGATAAAGCTGATGCCGCGCGGCGCAATTGTTCCGATGGCAGTGGCAGGCGATCAGCCTGTTGCCTCAGCACCTCACCAAAACGATTGAGTTTTGTCTCCAACCGGCGATCAAGACCGGAGAAGGCCAAATCAAGCCGCTGCGATTTTGACGATAGCAACATTTCAGGGTCACCCAAAGCCCGTTCCATGGAGCGCAAGACCTGTGATGACCGTTCAAATTGCTGGCCAAGGTTGCGGGTTAATCGGCCATCCAAATCAGCAATCCGCGCCGATAATTCGGCTTTCACCGGCACCGCCAATTCCGCCGCCGCGGTTGGGGTGGGGGCGCGTAAATCCGCCGCCAAATCAATCAGCGTATGATCCGTTTCATGGCCAACAGCAGAGATTAATGGCAGGCGGCAAGCGGCGGCGGCGCGCACCACTTGTTCTTCGTTAAAAGCCATTAAATCTTCTAAGGAGCCGCCACCCCGCGCCACGATCACAACATCAGGCGGGGTGATGGCGGGGTTTTCTTGATCGAGCAAAGCATCAAAACCTGCAATCGCGGCGCTGATTTGGTCCGCCGCGCCATCGCCTTGAACCATCACGGGCCAAAGATAAACTTGGGTGGGGAAGCGTTCTTCCAAGCGATGCAGAATATCCCTGATGACGGCACCGGTGGGGCTGGTGACAACGCCGATGACTTGCGGCATCGCGGGTAAGGCTTGCTTGCGGCTGCCATCAAACAAACCTTCTGCCGCCAGCCTTTTTTTACGTTCTTCCAATTGCTTTAACAGCGCGCCTTCGCCCGCCAGTTCAATATCTTTGATGACAATCTGATATTTTGACCGCCCGGGATAAATCGTCAATTTACCGGTGGCGACAACATCCAACCCTTCTTCGGGCTGGATGGATAATTGCCCCGCCACGGTTTTCCAACAGACAGCATCAAGGGTTGTGTTTTCATCTTTCAGGGTGAAATAAACATGGCCCGATGCCGCCCTTGTGGGGCGTGAGATTTCAGCCCTGACACGGACTTGATCATAAACGCTTTCCACCGTTTTTTTCAGCGACGCGGATAACTCACTAAGCGAAAGAACGGGATTATTTGAAACTGGCGGTGGTGAAATTTGATCCTGCATGGTATCAGAATAAGCATCTTATGATCTAATATCAATCTGTGTGATGATGGCCTATGTGATTATGGGTATTTCATTATGCTCACGGCGATTGAATGATGAAACGGGGCAAAAAGATGAATGTTCTTCTGATTGGCAGTGGGGGGCGTGAACACGCGCTGGCGGATCAAATTGATCGGTCGCCATTATTAACCAAACTTTATGCAGCCCCAGGCAACCCGGGCATGGCGATGTTGGCGGAATGTGTTGCGCTGGATGTGGCTGACCACGAAGCGGTTGTTCAATTCGCCAAGGATCATGATATTGGGCTGGTGGTCATTGGACCGGAAGCGCCATTGGTGGCGGGGCTGGCCGATGATTTGGAAAAAGCCGGCATCCCTGCTTTTGGCCCTTCGGCCATGGCGGCGCAATTGGAAGGGTCGAAAGATTTCGCCCGAGCGTTCTGCGCAAGGCACAACATCCCGCAACCGCAATTCGCAAGTTTTGATCAAGTTGAAGCGGCGCGCGCCCATCTGGCTGAACATTACCCTGATGGGTATGTCGTGATCAAAGCCGATGGCTTGGCGGCGGGCAAAGGGGTTGTTGTCTCCGATACCATGGATCAAGCCATGGACGCGATTGCCATGATGCTGGAAGACAACCGTTTTGGTGATGCTGGCGCAAGGGTGGTGATCGAAGACCGTATCGAAGGCACGGAAGCGTCTTTATTTGCCATGGTCGATGGCAATAACGCCATCATGATCGGTTCAGCCCAAGACCACAAACGCGCCTATGACAATGATGAAGGCCCCAATACTGGCGGTATGGGGGCGGTCTCTCCTGCTCCGGCTCTGACCGATGCTTTATGCCAACAAGCATGGGATGACATTGTTTTGCCTGTTGTTCGCGGTATGGCCGAAGAAGGCACGCCTTATCGCGGGTTTCTTTACACAGGCTTGATGCTGACCAAAACAGGCCCGCAAGTGATCGAATTTAATTGCCGTTTCGGTGATCCTGAAGCCCAGACGATACTACCGCGGCTGAAATCTGATTTGCTGTCGGCGATGGCCACCGCGAATGAAGGCGGCTTGGGGCATACTGATTTGCGCTTCCATGATGGCGCGGCGGTGACCGTTGTGATGGTCAATGGCGGCTACCCGGGTTCTTATGAAAAAGGCGGGGTGATCCAAGGGCTGACACCCGATGATCAAGACGAAAACATTATGGTGTTTCACGCTGGCACGGCGGAAAAAGACGGGGCGATTATCGCCACCGGTGGGCGTGTATTGGCGGTAACAGGCATGGCATCTGATCAAGCCTCCGCCCGCAAAGCGGCCTATGATCGGGTGGCGGGCATTTCTTGGCCCAATGTTTTCTTCAGAAAAGATATTGC
>CALFYS010000060.1 GCA_937952245.1 uncultured Alphaproteobacteria bacterium
TTTTGACCGAAAAACCTTAATCAAAAAAAATTGGCGTTGCTGGATGGCAGATCAATTTCAGCTGATTTCAATCGCTTGCCCTGTTTTGGCTGATTCTAATGCTGCATCGGCGATCAGCAAAGCATTCAAGCCATCTTGGCCGGTGGGAATATCCGCATCATCATTCGAAATACTGCTGATAAAAGCATCAATTTCGTTGGCATAGGCTTGAGTATAGCGGGTCATAAAAAAATCATGAAGCGGGGCGCGTTGATAACCCTTATTGGTGGCGGTTTCGATATTTACAGGGCGTTCATTCTGAGCTTGAACCATCCCATCTGAGCCATGGATTTCGATTCGCTGGTCATAGCCATAGACCGCACGACGTGAATTTGAAATGCTTACTTGCCGGCCATCTTGCCATTTTAATATAGCCGTGGCGCTGTCGTAATCATTGAGATTGGCAATTTCAGGGTCAGTTAACACAGCGCCAGTCGCCATCACCGAAACCGGCATTCCCCCCATCAGGAAGATCGCCATATCAATATCATGAATCATCATA
The DNA here is from genome assembly GCA_937952245.1 of uncultured Alphaproteobacteria bacterium. GTDB lineage: Bacteria > Pseudomonadota > Alphaproteobacteria > Puniceispirillales > UBA1172 > JAGWAQ01. The sequence continues at coordinate 542 of CALFYS010000060.1, forward strand.
TCGCGAAAAATACCCCCCGACCGCAGGATATATTCAGCAGGTGGCGCGGCGGGATCGCGGGAGGTAATCACCCCCATCTCAGGGCGACCAATCTGGCCATTGGTGATCGCGGCTTTTAAAGCCATAAAATGCGGGTCATATCGCCGGTTAAACCCCACCATCAATTTCGCGTTGGTCTGATGGACAACATCAAGACAGGCACGCACCCTTTCAGCATCAAGATCAATGGGTTTCTCACAGAAAATGGCCTTGCCATTGCGGGCAAAAAGTTCAATTTGATCGGCGTGCATATCCGTGGGGGTGCAGAGAACAACGGCATCAATCTTGGCATCATTAACAATGGCATCAATATCGGCAATCCTGCCGCCAAATCGTGCGGTCACCGCTTCAGCCGCAATTTGCACAGGATCAAAAACAGCAACAAGTTCAGCGATCTCATTGCTGGCGATGGCTCTGGCATGAACCTGACCGATACGCCCTGCCCCTAAAATTGCAAGTTTTGTTTTCAACTGATCCCTCCCATATTTTGCGCTTAGTGATTGCCGATGATTAAAAGACTCTAGCCTGAATAATTCATGCTGTTCAAGGCAGGTTTATCAGAACCATTTTTTACTTAGGCCTTTTTCATAAACTTAAAGCTATCTTGTAAAAGCACTGAGATATCTGGTGACTCATGGATCACAGGTCACTAACTCTCCATCGACACCGGCCCTTCATATCCTTTAGTTAGCAGCGATTTGATCTGCGCTACATTGCCAAGGCGGTCGTGGTGATCAACCAGAACCCGATGCTCATCTTCCATTTCATGGATCGCTAATGTCGTATCAACAACGCCTGAGACATGAACCATGCCAGTGTGCTGGGGGAAAAATTCTGTTTCTTCTGCCAGATGATGATGAAACGTATCATGGACGATTTTAAACACATCCCCGCCGTTCACCGTTTCAATGGCATCAACCGTCTCTTCTTTGCGGCGGAGAGATGATCGTTGAAACCCTAAGGGTTCAATCAAGCCAAAGATTCCTGCGTCATTCAGCATAGGTTTAATCTCTTGCAATGCGAGCCTTAGATTAGACTGCCGCTCGCTCTTCTCAAGACCAATACCATCATTGCGTGGGATCAACGAAATGCTCTGGGCGCCACACCGCTTAGCGATGCTGATCAAAGCCGCCACTTCCTTGGCAATGTCATCATTAAAAGCATTAAATGGATAAACTTGCGACAGGCCGTATAAAGTTAAACCAGATGCTTTGACGGCGGCGCCAACTTGTTCGGGATTATCGCCTGAAAACAAAGGCGTTGGTAAATCATTGCGAAACTCAATGCCTGTTGCGCCAACGTCTTTGGCAAGGGCTAAAAAATCACGCCAACCCAAATTTGGCGCGGTCATATGATTAAGAGATAAATTCATCCTTTTCTCCAAAACGGCTTGGCTAAAATTTTTCTAAACAACCCATCACAATATCGTCATCCAAAATTGTTGATTCCGCATTTGATTACTAAATAACCTTGACTTGAATTCTAATCCAAAAAATAATTTTTTTATTGAGATCTATCAATAGGCCAAATAATGCAACGCGATTACTCACTTCTGGGTTCATCTGGCAAACACGCCATCGAGATTGGCCTTGCTTCTGGGGATTGGTATCATTCTGATATCAATCGAAAAGAATTAAAAGCGCTGATGCAGCGTTCCGATCATCCTGCTATGCGCGACACAGTTATTTTATTTTTTTCCATGATCGTTCTGGCTGTCCTTGCCATAATTTTCACGCCTAGTTGGATGTCAATACCATTTTGGTTAGCCTATGGTGTTCTTTATGGTTCAGCCATGGATAGCCGCTGGCACGAATGTGGCCATGGCACGGCATTTAAGTCCCGAAAATACAATAATTTTGTTTATCAAATCGCGTCATTTTGCATGATCCGTAATCCGGTGGAATGGCGGTGGAGTCACGCTCGGCACCATACAGACACCGTTATTGTTGGGCGTGATCCTGAAATTGCGGTGATGCGCCCTGTCAAATTAATCCATTTAATTCTCGCATTTTTAGGCCTAAGAGATACGGTCACAGGCCTTAAAAAAATGTTGCGTTATGCTTGTGGAAAAATCGACCCTGATGTTGCAAGTTTTGTTCCAAAAGAAGAAATTCCTAAAGCATTTTTTGCAGCAAGGCTTTGGATTTCGGTTTACATTCTAGCAATTGCATTAGCCCTTTACCTCTTTTCATGGATACCGATTTTATTAGTGGGAACACCTCGATTATACGGTGCTTGGCATCATGTGATGACGGGTATTCTGCAACATGCTGGACTTGCTGATAACGTGCTTGATCATCGCTTGAATTCACGCACAGTTTATATGAATGTCATCAATCGATTTATTTACTGGAACATGAATTATCATGTTGAACATCATATGTTCCCCATGGTGCCTTATCACCAATTGCCAAAATTGCATGATACGATCAAACATGACTTGCCATCGCCTCACATGTCTATCATAGCGGCTTATAAAGAAGTGCTGCCTGCACTTTGGAAGCAAATTGGCGATGAGGATTATTATGTAAAGCGGGAATTGCCTGACACTGCTAAACCCTATCGTGTTGATTTGCACAAACGGGCATTGGGATAGGTATTGCCCATCTGGCGCATGCAACCGCGGTTATTGCGCCTGAATTTTGCTTGTTTTAGAGCCTTCATAGTTGCAGGGGCAGGATTTATTCAAGGTCTGCTGAAGTTCATCTTGGCATAAA
>CALFYS010000061.1 GCA_937952245.1 uncultured Alphaproteobacteria bacterium
TTTTATTTAATTTTATTGCAATTCTTGATTTTTTAAGTCAAAATTAAATTAATTGAAAAATTATTCAAAATTGCGACAAGAATATGCTGCCAAACACGCCCCATCCCGATCACCCCCTCTGGACACGCGATCTGCTGTTGGAACAATTGGGCCTATCCCATTCCGCCGCTGATTTAAAAAAATGTGAGCGGCTGATCACGGACGCTGAATATTTCCCTCCGCAAATAGGGTTTGAAGACCTTCGGGATGAACAATCACGCCCGCTTTCTCGATCATTATTGGAACACGCCGCCGCCAGCATCCAATCAAAGCGGGGCAAATGGCTGATCATCCAGCCATGGCAAAAGAAACAAGATGATCAGGTTGGGGCGATGATTTGCGCCCATGACGGTCGCGGGGCACGGCTTTGGTCATTCGCCCAAGATGGGCAATCGGCGCAAGACCACCTCCAGTCCTTTATCAATGCCATTGCTGACCACCATGACAACCCTGTTTTATTGCTTATCCATGGGGGTTTGGCGCAATATCGCCATCAGATGACCTTGCCTGAAGGTGTTTTGGTCGCGGATGCCGCCTATCGTGAGCATTACGCTTTAAACCTGAAGATGGACAGCACCCCAACCCCGCCATCAACCCCGCCGACCCATCTTGATCTGCTAGAAGCGGAAAGCATTCAAATTATCCGCGAAGTGGCGGCGGAGGCTGAAAACCCCGTGATGCTCTATTCCATCGGTAAAGACAGCGCGGTGATGCTGCATCTGGCGCGTAAAGCCTTTTGGCCGGGGATTCCGCCCTTCCCGCTTTTGCACGTTGATACCGGATGGAAATTCCGCGCCATGTATGAATTCCGTGACCAAGTCGCTGAAGCCACAGGGATGGAATTGCTGGTGCATAAAAACCCTGATGGCGTCAAGCAAGGGATCAACCCTATTGACCATGGCTCGGCCTTGCATACCGATATTATGAAAACACAAGGGCTGAAACAGGCGCTTGATGCGCATCAATTTGATGCCGCTTTCGGGGGCGCGCGCCGTGATGAAGAAAAAAGCCGCGCCAAGGAACGAATTTTCTCCTTCCGCACCGCCAAGCATCAATGGGATCCTAAAAACCAACGTCCGGAATTATGGTCACTTTACAACACCCGCGTGACCAAAGGTGAATCCATGCGGGTTTTTCCCCTGTCCAATTGGACGGAACTTGATATTTGGACCTATATCTACCGCGAAAACATCCCCATTGTGCCGCTTTATTTTGCTGGTCTTCGTCCGGTGGTGGAACGTGACGGCACGCTGATTATGGTGGATGATGATCGCCTGCCCCTTGGCAAATCTGATCAAGTTGAAATGCGGCAGGTTCGGTTCCGCACCTTGGGCTGCTATCCGCTGACAGGGGCGATTGAAAGCAGCGCCAGCAGTATCGAAGATATTATTCTGGAATTGCTCACCACACGGTCATCGGAACGCCAAGGCCGTACCATTGATAAAGATGCCAAAGCTTCTATGGAAGACAAGAAAAAGGAAGGGTATTTCTAATGACAGCGCCAACCCTCTCCGTCCAAGATTATCTGGCCGAACAATCAGGTTTGGATACCTTACGTTTCATCACCTGCGGGTCCGTTGATGATGGTAAATCCACCTTGATTGGCCGAATGCTTTTTGAAGCGCAATGTTTGTTTGATGATCAGATTTCCGCGCTTCAGGCTGAATCGAAAAAACACGGCACCCAAGGCGCGGATATTGATTTCGCGCTGCTGGTGGATGGGCTTTCCGCCGAACGGGAACAAGGCATCACGATTGATGTCGCCTATCGGTTTTTTTCAACAGACCGCCGAAAGTTTATCGTCGCCGACACCCCTGGCCACGCCCAATACACCCGCAATATGGCGACAGGCGCCTCCACAGCGTCTTTGGCGATTATTTTGGTGGATGCCCGCCATGGCATGATGGAACAAACCCGCCGCCACAGTTTAATCTGTAACCTGATGGGCATTAAAAACATCATTTTGGCGGTCAATAAAATGGATCTGGTGGGGTATGACCAATCGGTCTTTGATCAGATTGTCGCCGATTACCAAGAATTTAGCGGTGACCTGAATTTCACCGATGTCACGCCCATCGCCATCTCAGCTTTGATGGGGGATAATGTTACCGAACGTTCCAGCAAAATGCGCTGGTATCAAGGCCCTACGCTCATTTCAAAACTTGAAACCATTGACCCGAACCCACCTGCCAGCGCATCAGGCTTTGCCTTGCCCGTGCAATTGGTGGCGCGCCCCAATGCTGATTTCAGAGGGTTCAGCGGCACGGTCTTGCGATCAGCAGTCCGGAGGGGTGATGCCATCAGGGTTGCACCTTCAGGGGCAACAAGCCGGGTCAAAGCCATCTGGCTTGCGGGGGCTGAATTGGAAGAAGCCGCCCCGGGCCTGTCCGTCACCATTGAATTGGAAGACGAGATTGATATTTCCCGCGGTGATGTCATCGCCGCCAAATCCACCCCTGTTGAAACCGCTGATCAATTTGAAGCGGATGTCATCTGGATGAGCAAAACCAAAGGGCTGATTGGTCGGCAATATCAATTGAAAATCGGCGGCCAGACCGTTACCGCCAGCCTATCGAACTTGAAACATCAGATTGATGTCAACACAGGCCAAGAATTGGCCGCCAATGATATGGATTTAAACCATATCGCTTGCGTGACCATCAACACGCTGAAGCCAATCGCCTATGACAGCTATCAACATTGCAAAGACCTTGGCGCGTTTATTCTGATTGATCCCCAAACCAATGAAACCATGGCGGCGGGCATGATTAAATTTGCCCTAAGACGTGCCACCAATATCCATCAACAAAACCTTGATGTCGATAAATCAGCCCGCCGTGCCCTTAATGGCCATACTTCAAAAGTCTTTTGGTTCACAGGGTTGAGCGGTTCGGGCAAATCCACCATTGCCAATGCTTTTGCCCAATCCTTGCATGAACAGGGCATTCGCACCTATGTGCTGGATGGTGATAATATCCGCCATGGGCTGAATAAAGATTTGGGCTTTACCGACGCCGATCGGGTGGAAAACATCCGCCGTATCGCTGAAGTCGCCAAATTGATGGTGGACGCAGGGCTTGTGGTGTTAACCGCCTTTATCAGTCCCTTTAGGGCTGAACGCGATATGGCGCGGTCTTTATTCGACGATGGTGAATTTGTCGAAGTCTTTGTCGATACACCGCTTGAGGTTTGTGAAGAACGCGATGCCAAAGGGCTTTATAAGAAAGCCCGGGCGGGTGAGATTCCAAACTTCACCGGTATTGGCTCACCTTATGAAGCGCCTGAAAACCCTGAATTGCGGCTTGAAGAAGCTGATCTTGATGATCAAATCACCGTTCTCAAATCCATTTTATAAAGGGATGTGCTAGAGAGGTTTAAATGGCTATTCGCCGTCATAACCTTGGGGGTTATCGGCAATCCAACGCCATGAATCCCGCGCCATATCATCCAAAGAACGGCTGGCTTGCCACCCTAATATGGCTTTGGCTTTTTGGGGGTCGGCGTAGAACATGGCAATATCCCCCTGCCGTCTAGGGGCGAATTCATAAGGGATGGTCTGCCCCGATGCCCGTTCAAACGCCGCAACAATTTCCAAAACAGAATACCCTTGCCCAGTGCCGAGGTTAACCGCTTCAACCCCTTGGCTATGTTCGCAGGCATTCAACGCCGCCACATGGCCTTTGGCCAGATCGGTGACATGGATATAGTCACGAACACCAGTGCCATCAGGCGTGTCATAATCATTGCCAAAGACATGAAGTTTTTCGCGCCTGCCAACGGCAACCTGTTGGATATAGGGCATCAGATTATTCGGAATCCCCATAGGGTCTTCCCCAATTTGGCCAGAAATATGCGCGCCAACAGGGTTAAAATAGCGCAACAACAGCGCTGATCTTTTTGGCTCAACCGCCGCCCAATCCTTGATCATTTCTTCGATAAAATATTTGGTTCGGCCATAGGGATTCACCGGCGCCACGGGATGACCTTCATCATAGGGCAGATAATGGGGCGTGCCGTAAACCGTGGCAGAAGACGAGAAAATTATCCGATGACAGCCTGAAGCCTCCATCGCTTTCAATAAATGAATCGTGCCGGTGACGTTATTATCATAATAAATCAATGGCTGTTCTTCGGATTGCCCCACCGCCTTTAGCCCAGCAAAATGAATCACCGCATCGGGGCGGAACTCTTGGCAAATTTGATGAATTCCTTCTTGGTCACAAATCGAAGCGTCCGCCACGTCAAAGGTTTTATTGGTCAAGCGTTCGACACGCTGAAGCGCGATTGGGGATGCGTTGGAAAAATTATCAACCACCATCACCTCATGGTCTGCTGACAACAATTCCACAAGCGTATGGGTGCCGATATACCCCGCTCCCCCTGTCACTAACACGCGCATTATTGATCGACCCTCTTCGTTCCGCCTGAGATTAATATAACAGCCTTAACAGACCCAAGGATAAAATCGGGAAAGCCATTAAAATCACGACCCTGATCAAATCGCTCACCACAAAAGGAATAACGCCTTTAAAACTTTCGGAAAGGGGCACATCCTTGGCCAAGGCGTTAATCACAAACAGATTAAGCCCCACCGGCGGCGTGATCAATCCCACCTCAACAACAATCAAGACCAATACCCCAAACCAAAGTGCCGCTTCTTCGGGCGGCAGACCAACATCAAGGGTCTGAAACACAGGGAAAAACACAGGGATCGTCAGGATAATCATCGACAGGCTGTCCATCACACAACCCAAGATCAAATAAACCAACAGCATGATCGTTAAGATCAACCAAGGGTTGAGCCCGATTTCCGTCACAAACCCTGCCGCTTCAAAAGGCAATCGTGTCAGGGCAAGGAAACTGTTAAATACCGCCGCCCCCAGCAAAATCATGAAGATCATCGCGGTTGAAACCGCCACTTCCAAAAGCGCGTCTTCAAAGGATTTCCGGTCAAGCCCGCCGTTAAGCCATGCCACCAGCCCTGTCGCCCCTGCCCCAATGGCGGCGGCTTCGGTGGGGGTGAACCAGCCGGCGTAAATCCCGCCGATGACGGTCAAGAAAATCGCAACAACAGGCCAAATTTCCGTTAAGGCTTTGCGGCGTTCTGCCCAAGAGGCGCGAGGGTTTTGGATTTCTTTTTCACCACCCACGCGCACCATAATGGCAACGGTGATCATATAGCCCAGCACCGCCAAAAACCCCGGGACAAAAGCCACGATGAATAATTTTGCGATATTCTGTTCGGTTAAAATCGCATAGATCACCAGCACCACCGATGGCGGGATCAACACGCCTAATGTGCCGCCCGCCGCCAATACCGCCGTTGACAGGCGATCGGAATAACCATATTTCCGCAATTCGGGCAAAGCCACCTGCCCCATGGTGGCGGCGGTCGCAAGGGATGAGCCGCAAATCGCCCCAAAACCGCCGCAAGCCGCAATTGATGATAAGGCCACCCCGCCACGGCGATGGCCAACCATTTTATTGGCCGCTTCAAACAAGGCTTTTGACAGCCCCCCACGGCTGGCGAATTGCCCCATCAGCAAAAACAGCGGCACCACGCTTAGGGAATAGCTTGAAAAACTGGAATAACTTAAGGTTTTCATTTGGGCGAAAATGGGCATCCAATTGCCCATCACCAAAAATTGCCCGATGATCCCCACCACAAACATGGAGACCATAATCGGCACCCGCAAGAGGATCAGCCCCAGCATAACGGGAAACGCGATCAACCCAAGTTCAAGAGAGGTCATGACGCCCCCCTTCATTTCCCCCTTCGTGGCCCCCTTCACAACCACGCACGGCTTCGGTCAATGTCACAATAGCGGCAACCACCCAAAGATACGCCCCGGGCAAGGCCGCCAAATAACCCCACCACACCGGCATCATCAGAATGAAAGACATCTCACCGTAATTGAGCTTATCCATGAACCCTAAGGTCAATTGGCGGGCGATATAAAACGCCATGGCGACAATCAGCATTTGGCTGATCACCGCAATCGTGCGATTAAGCATCTTCGGGAAATGCCGCGCCAATACATCAACCGCCACATGACCGTTTTTGATTTGCGCCCAAGGCAAGATCCAGAAGATCACAAAGGCGCTGCCGAATTCCACCAGCTCAAAATCACCAGGGATAGGCCCCAGCCCATAGGCGTTGATCCCGCGGCCAATCACCGAAATGATGGTCATCACCACCATCAACAATAACACCACCCCACCGATCAGGGCGAAAGCTCTGGCGGCGGCGGTGGTGATTTTATTGAAATAGGTCACGGGTTGATTTTATTGACCGGCGTTATTTTGCTTTCGCAATTTCAGCCCTTGCTTTGGCGACAAGCGCCGCGCCATCAATACCTTTTTCATCCATTTCAGCAACCCATTTGGCGATCACCGGTTGAGCCGCGTCAATCCATTTGGCTTTCGCGGCATCATCCAACACCACAACGTCATTGCCAGCGTCGCGGGCGATTTTAATCCCCACCAGATCAGCACGATCCATGGCTTGCCCTGCCATCCGTGCCATTTTTTCACCGGAATGCTTGTCGATAACTGCTTTCAGGTCATCCGGCAGGCTTTCATAGCGGGACTTATTCATGATGAAACCAAAAGTCGCGGTATAAAGACCGGGGGATGAAGAAAAACCGGTATGACCATCGGTCAATTCAGACATTTTCAAAATCACCGACACTTCATAAGGGATCACCGCGCCGTCAATCACGCCTTTGGAAAGGGATTCAGGAACCGCCGGTACCGGCATTCCAATGGCGGTTGCGCCCAATTCGGTCAGCATCATGGTGGTGACACGGGTTGGCCCCCGCAATTTCTTGCCCTCAAGGTCAGCAATCTCACGCACCGCTTGATCCTTGATATGGATAATGCCCGGCCCATGAATATGGAACGCCAAAGGATGCACATCTTTAAAGTCATTCTGGCCGTTTTCCATCATGAACCGCTGGAAGGCAACAGACCCTGTTTCAGCATCACCGGTCATAAACGGCAGCTCAAAGGCTTCGGCGGTGGGGAATAAGCCCGGGGTATAGCCCAAGACTGTCCAGATAATATCAACAACGCCATCACGCGCTTGACCGTATAATGACGGCGGCTTGCCCCCCAATTGCATGGACGGATAATGTTCAACTTTGATCCGGCCACCGGAATCTTTTTCAACCGCTTCAATCCAAGGCTCAATCGCTTCGGCGGGAATGGTTGAGGTTAAGGGCAGGAATTGATGAAAACGCAATGTCACTTCAGCGGCATTTGAAAGGCCAGCATTGGCCATCATCAAAAGGGCGATAAGGCCAGACCCTACAATATGCCCTGCAACACGGTTGAAAGGAAGGCGTGATAACGGAAATAGCTTCATTATTCTCTCGCTTTAATATGAGAATGTAATCTCGGCTATAATTAAAGCAAATCGCCCAAATTCATAGTTATTATTTCATAAATGATCAAATTTTCTGATATTCTGGCATGGTTTGATCATATTTTTTCTTCTCAAAAGGCTATTTCATGCGTAATGACCCTTTTTTAGACCAAATCAGAGATGGCGTTGCCGCGATTTGCAGCAATTTCCCCGGCAAATACTGGCAGGAATGTGATGCCCAAAAAGCCTATCCCGAAGCTTTTGTGAACGCCCTGACGGAATCAGGGTATCTGGCGGCGCTGATCCCTGAAGAATACGGCGGGTCTGGCCTAAACCTGACGGCGGCGGCAACAATTTTAGAAGAAATTCACCACTCCGGCGGCAATGCCGCGGCTTGCCATGCCCAAATGTACACAATGGGGACAATCCTGCGCCATGGCAGTGATGAGCAAAAAGCCGAATACCTCCCCAAAATCGCCGATGGCTCCCTGCGCTTACAGGCTTTTGGCGTCACCGAACCGACCAGCGGAACCGATACATTAGCCCTGAAAACAACCGCCCAGCGTGATGGCGACAATTATATTATCAATGGCCAGAAAATATGGACATCGCGGGCGGAATATTCAGATTTAATGATCTTGCTGGCCCGCACCACTCCTCGCGATCAAGTGGAAAAACGCACCGATGGGCTGTCTGTCTTTTTGGTGGATATGAAAAAGGCCATTGGCAATGGCATGGAAATACGCCCCATCCGCACCATGATCAACCATTCCACCACGGAAGTGTTTTTTGATGATTTGCGGATACCCGCTTCATCTTTGATCGGTGAAGAAGGCAAAGGCTTTCGCTATATCCTGACCGGCATGAACGCGGAACGGATTTTGATCGCCGCTGAATGTATTGGCGATGCGAAATGGTTTATTGAAAAAGCCTCCAATTATGCCAGTGACCGTGAAGTGTTCAAAAACCCCATTGGTAAAAACCAAGGCATCCAATTTCCGATCGCTAAGGCCTATGCCCATATGATGGCGGCGGAAGCCATTGTTTATCGGGCGGCGGCGACCTATGATGATGGCCAAGACCCGGGGGCTGAGGCCAATATCGCCAAAATGCTAGCGGCGGATGCCTCATGGGAAGCGGCGGAAGCGTGCTTGCAAACCCATGGCGGCTTTGGCTTTGCCGAAGAATATGATGTTGAACGGAAATTCCGTGAAACCCGCCTTTATCAAGTCGCGCCGATTTCAACCAATTTGATTTTGTCGTATATCGCTGAACACGTGCTCAAGATGCCCCGCTCTTATTGATGCGGGCATATTGAAGGATTAGCGGTCACGCCAACCCAGCCCATCACCCTTTATCGTGAGAGAACTCCGCGCGGATAGCCTCGCTATGCTCGCCCAAGTCCGGGATGCGATCCGCCACCATGGGTTTGCCATCAAACATCGCCCCGGGGGCGATCATTTTCACCTCACCTTGGGAGGTCATGGTGGTGATATATTGGGTTTGCGGATGATCGATCAGATCATCAACCGTGTTCAGCCGGCCATAGGCAATCCCCGCGTCGTTCAATTTTTTCGCCATCACATCACGCCCATCTTGGCCAAACACATCATGCATAATGGTGTTGAGGGCGTCGCGATTGTCCACCCGCGCGATATTGCTGGAAAAGCGCGGATCCGTGATCATATCCGGGCGCATCAGCACCTCACTGGCCAGCCGTTGCCATTCGCGTTCGTTTTGGATCGACAACAGGATCAAGCCGCCATCGCCGCATGGATAGACCCCATAAGGCGCGATGGTGGGGTGATGCAGCCCCGGGCGGCTGATGGTCTTGCCGCCATAATGCCGCTGCACATAAGGCACGTTCATCCAATCCGCCAAAGCGCTGAATAACGATACTTCGATATGCCGCCCCTCCCCTGTTTTCATGCGGCCAATCAAAGCTTGCAGAATGGCTTGAAACGCCGTCATCCCCGCCGCAATATCACAGATCGATACGCCCACACGCCCGGGTTCAGACGGCCCGCCCGTAAGGGAGGACAAGCCTGTTTCGGCTTGGATCAACAAATCATAGGCTTTCATCTGGCTGTATTCGCCTGAACTGCCATAGCCGCTAATGGAAACGGTGATCAATTTCGGGTGCTTTTTCCGCAAATCCGCCATCGAAAGCCCCAGCCGATCAATCGCCCCGGGCATCAGGTTTTGGATAAAAATATCGGCTTCATCCAGCATGGCATGAACCAACGCCAAATCATCCGCCGATTTCAGATCAAGGCAAATGGATTCCTTGCCGCGATTAAGCCACGTGAAATAAGAGCTATGCCCCTTGGCATCGGCATCATAAAGGCGGGCGAAATCACCTTCAGGGCGTTCGATTTTAATCACCCGCGCGCCGCCATCGGCCAGGCGACCCGAGGCATAGGGCGCCGCCACCGCCTGTTCAATCGAGATCACCGTCAGCCCTGCCAAATCTGTCATCACGCCACCTTTTAACCTGTTTCTTCGGTAAACTTATCATGCGGAAAAAAATAACGCATCAGTTTAAAACCATTTGGTGATCTGTCATTGACAGAACCGAAGACGTCACTAGGATCAGGGAAAACAAGGGGGCGTTATGGTTGATATTCTTCGGTTCTGGTGTGATCGCAATGACCGGCTGCATTATTGGAAATTGATCGCGGCGGCGTGGTTTATCGCTATTCTGGGGGCGTTTCCCACCCTGTCTTTGACCTATGGCGGCACGGGGCTGTGGCCTTTTATCGTGCTGGCGGCATTCCCTGTAACCGCCCATCTTTATGGCTTTCTGGCCAATCTTAAATACATCCGTCAATGGGATGAACCCGGGCGGGTTGGCCCCGCCTTGGTGGGGGTGGCTTATCTCTTGGCGGTGTTGATCGGCCTGACCCAGATGGAAATCATTCTGGCGCTGACCTTGCCTATTTCTAGCGTCATTATGGCGACCCTGACCTTTGGGATTTTCTTTACCGGATTCATGCCGCTTTTGGCCTTTTGGCTGGTGCATTTATTGCTGACCCCTGAGGTGGATACAAGGGGCTATACCATCGCCATGATCCTCATGACCGCGTCATGGGTGATCGCCATGTTCACGGGATATTTTCTGGGCAACGCCTGATCGTTTTAACTCTTGGCCTGCAGGCGCGATTGATAATCGGGCAAGATATGACTGGCCGTATCGCGCCATGCCGCCAGCCCATAGCGCGCCGCCAAATCAACCGGCAAAGCAAGATCATCAAACCCCACCGCCATGGCGTGACGGAACTGATCGGGCATGATATGCCCCATTGCCCGCAAATGACCATCAAAGCCATCCTCGCGCAAGGCGCGCGCGATGGAAAACCCGCGCCCATCGGCAAAATGGCCAAAGGTGATCCCAATCCGCTCAACGTCTTTCAGATGGGGGCGTAAAGCATCAAGATCCGTATCGCCATCCAGCATCAACACCAAAGCCGCGCCCCCATGAAGCGATAACAAGGCATCAGCTGTGATCGGGGTCAGATGCCCCCAATCATTATCCAGCCTTTCGCCATGGCGGTTGATCACCTGATATTCCATTTATCCCACCTCCGCCATGTCATTAAGGCGTTTGTT
>CALFYS010000062.1 GCA_937952245.1 uncultured Alphaproteobacteria bacterium
AAAACTTAAGGAGAGATAAATGACCGCGCGACATCAAGAAATGATAACGCGGTCTTCTTTCCTAAAAACTAATCCATTTAAACCAATATTTACCACTTAGCGTAAATCCCACCGAAGAGATCAGCCCTTGTAATTCCAAAGGGCGATTCGCCCCCGCTGGAATGGCCTATCCCTTTGATTCTATTAAGAACATTTCGTGAACAAACATGATTATTGTTTGTTTTCAATAGGTTATAAAAATAACCTCACAAATTGGTCTAACTCATTGAAAAAATTACACTTTTTTGTGAAAAATGCCCATTTCCCATTGACTGACCATGCATTCCCATGCTATCCCATAATATCCCATAAAGTCTGACCATTGGGGTTTCAGGCGGGATTTTTGGCAGAAACCCAAGGGGTTCGGCCAGAAAGAGTGGGAACACATAACGGGGCCTCAGCACGCCCCAAACGCTCAAGGCAAACCGTGCTGAAGAAAAAGATGAATAAGGAGCGGACATGATTTTCTTGTCCACATTTGAAAATAAGATCGACAGCAAGGGGCGGATTTCCGTGCCCGCGCCGTTCCGTGCCGCGCTGGAGGCCAACCAGCAGCCGTTGATCATCACCCGCTCTTTGACCGATGAATGCCTGCAAGGCCAAGGCGCCCAGCGCATCAACCAAATCGTTGATATTCTCGATACAATGGACAGCCTGTCGCCTGAAGTCCAAGTGCTGCAAACGCTTTTGGCGGATGCCCATGAAATGAAGATGGATGCCGAAGGCCGGATTTCCCTGCCGGAATCCATGATCGCCTATGCCAATCTCAACACCACGGTTTTATTCGCTGGCGTTGGCCGCTTGTTTGAAATCTGGCACCCCGAAGCCTATCGCAACCGTGCCGAAGAACAGCGCAATAAGGCCAAGGCCAACGGCCTGCCGCAATTGATCCTGAAACCCAGCGCGCCGCCCACCGACCAAGGGGGGTCATAATCATGACTCTCCACCAACCGGTCATGCTGCAAGAAGTGGTGGAGGCGTTGAAGCCAGAGGATAACGCGACTTTTATTGACGCGACCTTTGGGCGTGGCGGCTATACCACCCGCATCCTTAATGAAGCCCATTGCCAAGTCATGGCGATTGACCGTGATCCTGATGCCATTCAATCGGCGGCGGCGTTGGTGGCGGATTACGCCCCGCGCTTAACCATGGCCGAAGGGCCGTTTTCACAATTGGCGGATATGGCTGAGGCCAAAGGCATGGGGCTTGTTGATGGCGTTGTGTTTGATCTTGGCCTGTCCTCCCCGCAATTGGATGAGGCCGAGCGCGGGTTTTCATTCCGCCATGATGGGCCTTTGGATATGCGGATGGAAAAATCAGGCCCTGATGCCGCTGACTTTATCAATTCCGCCAGCGAAACTGAGATTGCCCGCGTCATCTGGCAATATGGTGAGGAACGCGCCTCCCGCCGGATCGCCCGCGCCATTGTCAAAGCCCGTGGGGAGACCCCCATCACCCGCACGAAAGAGCTGGCCGCCATTATCCATAGCGTTATGCCGCGCCCAAAGCCGGGGCAGATTGACCCCGCCACCCGCAGTTTCCAAGGCATCCGCATTCATATTAACGGTGAGCTGGATGAGATTGAACAAGCACTGGACGCCGCCGAAAAGCAATTAAAGCCCGGCGGCCGATTGGTGGTGGTGTCATTCCATTCCTTAGAAGACCGGATCGTCAAAAACTTCATGATCAAACGGTCTGGCCAAGGCCCCCGCCCTTCTCGGCATTTGCCCGACACACCAACCGATGCCCCCACCTTTGCTTTAAGCCAGCGCAAACCTGTGCTGCCCAGCGAAGATGAGATTCAGAACAACCCCCGGGCGCGATCCGCAAAATTGCGCGTCGTGACCCGCACCGATGCCGCAACAAGGGAGGCCGCCTGATGTTTGGGATGAAACGAACCACCTCGATGCTGTTGATTGGCGTGATCGTGCTGGGCTTAGGTGTTGGCACTTATGTTGTTGAACAAATGATCCTTGAGCGCGAACAAAAAATCGCCGCTTTGAACGCCAAGATCAAAGAAGAACAAGATCGCATCACCGTGCTTGAGGCCGATTGGTCTTATCTGACGCGGCCTTCACGGATTCAAAGCCTTTCGAAAGAAATGCTGTCTTTTGCGCCGATTGAACCGCAGCGCATCCTGACCCTTGATATGCTGGATGGCCAAAACGCCAGCGCCAATCAAGACAATGAGCCTTTGTATCACATCAAGGTGATTGAGGAGATTGAATGAGCATCTGGCGGAAATTAGGCAAAAAACTTATTGAAGTGCCTGATCAAGACCCGCGCTCAACGGCGCGCAACCGCTTGGCCTTGCCGTTTATGATCGGCACTGGCGCGTTCTTGATGATCGGCATTCAATTGGTCAGCCTGTCGCTTGAAGACAGCCGCCCTCGCCAGCGTTTTGCCGATACAACCACCAGCATTGAACGCGGTAAAATCTATGACCGCACGGGGCGTATTTTGGCCACCACCTTGCCCGCGTTTGAACTTTACGCTGACCCCCGCACCATCATGAACCCTTATGAAGCCACGGTGCAGTTAAGCGATTTGTTGCCGAACCTGACCGAAGAGCAGATTTTCAGCCAGCTCACCCGCAACACACGATACGCCGAATTATCATGGCGGGTGTCGCCAGCGACTTACGCGAAAGCCTTGGAACGCGGGATTGTTGGCGTTTATGGCCGCGAAAGAGCAACACGGTTCTATCCGCAAAAATATGAAGCCGCCCATTTGATCGGCACGGTCAATAAAGACAATAAAGGGCTGACCGGCATTGAAAGCGGGATGAACGATGCCCTCGCCAAAGGTGAGGATGTGCATCTGTCGATTGATATTGCTGTCCAAGCCATCCTGCGCGAAGAAATTGAAACCCAAATCAGCAAATTCCAAGCCATTGGCGGGGCGGGGCTGGTGATGGATGTGAAAACAGGTGAGATCATCGCCCTCACCTCACTGCCGCAGTATAACGCCAATTATTACAGCCGCGCCGATAAAGATGCCCAGTTCAACCGCGCCACCAAAGGCGTTTATGAAATGGGCTCAACCTTCAAGATTTTGAACACCGCCATGGCTTTGGAAAGCGGCGTCTTTACCGCGGATGATATGGTTGATGTTGTCTCGCCGTTGCGGGTGGCGGGCCGGACGATCAATGATTATCACCCCGAAAAACAACCGCTTAATGTCGCTGAAGTGATGGTGGTGTCTTCCAATAAAGGATCAGCGCGGATTGCCGATGCTTTGGGGGCGGATGTTCAACAGAAATATCTGTCATCATTGGGATTGCTCAATCGGTTGAAGCTTGAAATCCCTGAAGTGGCAACGCCGATTATCCCTGCCCCTTGGCAACGTGTTTCCACCATGACCGTATCCTATGGCCATGGCATTTCCGTCACTTTGGCGCATTTGGCCGCCGCGGTTTCCACCACCATTGGTGATGGCACGCGCGTTCATCCATCGCTGATCAAAGGCGGGGTCAAGAAAGATTATGAAGAGCGGGTGTTTTCCCATGAAACCGTTCGGCAAATCCGCGCGATCATGCGGCGGGTGGTCACCCATAAACGCGGGACCGGGAAATTTGCCAATATCGAAGGCTATGTGGTGGGCGGCAAAACAGGCACATCCGAGAAAATTGTCGATGGCCGTTATGACAAAAAGCTCAACATCACGTCATTTCTTGCCGCCTTCCCTGCCCATGATCCGAAATATGTTGTGGTGGCGATGGTTGATGAGCCCAAAGGGCAAAAGTTCAGCCAGTATTACGCCACGGGCGGCTGGGTTGCCGCGCCAGCGGTGGGCGGATTTATTCGCCGCGCCGCGCCATTGTTAAATGTGGCACCGGTGGATGAAGATTCGCCGAAAATTCGCCCCTTTCTTGAGGTTAATTCACCGCAACTTGATGCGGAGGTGCAAAATGCGTCTTATTGATCTCTTTCCGAATATCACCACCATCGATCACAACATGGGTCAACAGTTGGTCAGCCATGTGACCTCCGACAGCCGCAAGGTTGAAGCGGGGAGCGTTTTTGTTGCCATTAAAGGCAGTCATTTTGATGGCCATGACTTTATCCCCCAAGCGCTTGAAAACGGCGCGATTGCCATTGTTGCCGAAGATCAAGTTGAAACTGGTGACGCGCCGCTGATCCTGACTGAAAACAGCCGCTTGGTGTTAAGCCAGCTGGCGAAAGCCTTAATGCCTTCACAACCCGGGGTGGTCGCCGCCATCACCGGCACGAATGGCAAAACATCAACCGCTGATTTCCTGCGCCAGATTTGGGAACAAATCGGTTGGCATAGCGCCAGCATGGGCACGTTGGGGATCAGGGGCACCACCATTGGTCCGATTGCTGATCTTTCGAACCTGACCACGCCGGATGCCGTTGCCTTGCACCAGAATTTAAACGCCTTGGCCAAGACAGGCATCACCAATCTGGCCATGGAAGCGTCAAGCCATGGCATTGAACAAGACCGTCTGTCATCGGTGAAAATCGCCGCCGCGGGGTTCAGCAATCTTAGCCGTGATCATCTTGACCATCACCTTGATATGGAGGCGTATTTTAACGCCAAAGCGCGGCTCTTTACCGAACTCTTGCCTGAAGGCGGCGTCGCGGTCATTAATATTGATGATCCCGCTGGCGAGAAATTGGCCAAGATGCTGAAGGGTCGCCCGATTAATATCATCACCATTGGCAAGAACAAAAACGCTGACCTGAAGGTTGAGGCGATCCATCCCTTTGATGGCGGGATGACGGTCACCACTTCTTTCAACGGTCAGAAATGGACCATCCCCATCGCGCTCTTGGGTGAATTTCAGGTTGAAAACGCGTTGATGGCGGCGGGTCTAGCCCATGCCACGGGCTTATCCATGGATCACGCTTTATTGTCACTCCCCTATTTGAAGCCTGCCCCGGGGCGGATGCAGCATATCCACGGCCATCCTGATGGCGCTTCTGTATTGGTGGATTACGCCCATACGCCCGATGCGCTGAAAACCACGCTGGAAACTTTACGCGCCAATTGCCCTGGGAAATTGGGGGTTGTGTTTGGATGCGGCGGTGATCGCGACCAAGGCAAACGCCAAGAGATGGGCGCCATCGCGGCGGAATATGCGGATTTCACCATCGTCACCGATGATAACCCTCGCCATGAAGACCCGGCCTTGATCCGAGAAGCCATTCTGCAAGCTGTTCCGGAAGCAGAGAATATTGGGGATCGCCATAGCGCCATCCGCAAAGGGCTGGAGCAAATCCATTCCGGTGATGTTCTGCTGGTGGCGGGCAAAGGCCATGAAGACAATCAATTGATCGGGTCTGAAACCCTGCCCTTTAGTGATGCCGCTGTTATTTCCGCCATTTTATCGGGCATGAGCCCATCTGATGGGGGCGCGTCATGATCTGGACAGCAACGGAGATGATCAAGGCCACCGGCGGCACCATGAAAGGCGCAAGCGATTGGAACGCCACTGGCCTTGCGCTGGATAATCGCAAAACCGAAAAAGGCGATGTTTTCATTGCCATTCAAGGTGAAAATCATGATGGCCATGACTTTGTCGATGGCGCTTATGAAAACGGCGCGGTGGCGGCCTTGGTCAGCCATGAGGTTCCGTCTGATATTCCGCAGATTATTGTCAACGACAGTCTCCAAGCGTTGCGGCAAATGGCGGAAGCCGCCCGCCGCCGTTGTTCCGCCCCGATTGTTGCCATCACAGGGTCAGTGGGCAAAACAGGCACAAAGCATATTGTTTCATCTTGCCTTGCCGCCCTTGGCAAGACCCACGCCTCTCAAGGCAATTACAACAACCATATCGGCGCGCCTTTGAGCCTGGCGTTAATGCCGCGAGATGCTGAATTTGGGGTGTTTGAATTGGGGATGAACCATAGCGGTGAGATTGCCGCCCTTAGCCCCATGGTCGCCCCTGATCTGGCGATCATCACCCGCATCAGCAACAGCCATGGCGGGTTCTTTGATAGTCTTGATGATATTGCCGCCGCGAAAGCTGAAATTTTCACCGGATTGACCAACAATGGCACCGCCATCCTCAATGCCGATGACCCGTATCTTGATTATCTGTCTGGCAAAGCCCGATCCCATGGCGCATCCCGCATCATCACCTGCGGTACTGCCGAGGGGGCGGATGCGCGGCTGATGGATGTCACCCGCCATGAACACGGCCTTGAAGTGTCGGCGGTTATCAATGGTCAAGCCATTGAATTCAATATGAAAATGGGCGCAAGCCATTGGGCGTTATCCGCGTTGATGGCGCTGGCGGTGGTCAGCACGCTTTATCCTGACAATCCGGAGGCGTTGAAAAAAGCAGCCCAAGCCCTCCAATCGCTTGAAGATTTGGATGGACGCGGCAAACGGCATCACGCCACGCTTTCAGATGGCGGGGTGATCACGTTGATTGATGACAGTTATAACGCCAGCCCTGCTTCCATGACATCAGCCTTGCTTGGCCTGAAAGAGGACCCAACCCCGGGGCGGCGTGTCGCCATTCTTGCCGATATGCTGGAATTGGGGGATGCGGCGGATGATCTGCATCGCGGGCTTGTTGATGCGCTTGCCCATGCCGCGCCATCGGTTTTGATTTGCTTTGGGGCATCCATGGCGCATCTGGCCAAAGCCTATGAAGACCAAGCCCCTGATTGCGCCATCAAGCATTGCGCGAGCGCCGAAGACGCCGCTGTTGTTGCCAAATCAATGCTCACCAATGGTGATCTGGTGTTGGTCAAAGGCTCCAACGGCATGAAAACAAGCCATGTTGTTTCAGCGTTACGGGCGGGTTCATCACCTGAGGCGCACACCCCTAAAGATAATAACAAGAGAGGTCACCATGCTGCCTGATTTACTTGTCCCGCTTGCTGACCAATTCCAACCGTTTAACCTGTTCCGGTATTTGAGTTTCCGGACAGGCGCGGCGCTAATGACCGCGCTGATCATCTCATTCTTATTTGGCCAGAAGATGATCCGTTGGCTGAAATCCTTGCAAGGCGAAGGCCAGCCGATCCGTGATGATGGGCCGGAAAGCCATATCATTGCCAAAAAAGGCACGCCAACCATGGGCGGGTTGTTGATCTTGATCGCGTTCGGCATCTCGGCGCTTTTATGGGTGCCGTTTTCATCAGCCTATTTATGGCCAGTGTTATTCGTTGCCATCAGCTTTGGGGCAATCGGCTTTTTTGACGATTACATGAAATTGACGAAACGATCTTCAAGCGGGATGTCGAGCCGCATGAAATTAACCTGCCAGTTGTTGGCATCCTTTGTGGTCGCCTTGGTGTTCGTTGAATTATCGCCTGAACATTTGCGCTATGGGCTGGCCATCCCTTCCTTTAAAGATGTCGTGATCCCCTTGGGGCTGTTCTACATTCCGTTTGTTATGCTGGTGATTGTGGGCGCGTCAAACGCCGTTAACCTGACCGATGGGCTGGATGGGTTGGCGATTGTGCCGGTGATGATCACCGCCATGTCCTTTGGGCTGATCGCTTATTTGGTGGGGAATTTGAACTTCTCCAATTACCTGCAATTGCATTATGTCCCCGGCACGGGTGAGCTGGCGGTGCTTTGTGGCGCGTTAATCGGCGCGGGCTTGGGCTTCCTTTGGTATAACGCCCCGCCTGCTTCTGTCTTTATGGGCGATACAGGATCACTGGCCTTGGGCGGCGGTTTGGGAGCGATTTCTGTTGCCACCCGTCATGAACTGGTGCTGGCGATTATCGGCGGTCTGTTCGTGTTGGAAACCGTATCCGTCATTGTTCAAGTGGTTTCCTTCAAATTGACCGGCAAACGTGTTTTTGCCATGGCGCCTTTGCACCATCACTTTGAAAAAAAGGGCTGGGCTGAATCCACCATTGTTATTCGCTTTTGGATCATATCCGTCGTCTTGGCGCTGATTGGTCTGGCGACATTGAAACTGCGGTAAAGAATTGAGTTAGGACGTTATGATCATTCCATCAACCATGTCAGAACAAACAATCGCCGTCCTGGGGCTAGGCCGCTCCGGGCAAGCGACTTGTCATGCGTTGGTGAAAGCAGGCGCGGTTGTTTATGGCCATGATGATGCCATTGACCTGAACAAAATTGACCTGCCCGAGGCGGTCACATTAGCGGGGCATGATGATTGGCCATGGGATGAACTGGACGCCATGGTGATCAGCCCGGGCATTCCCCATCAATTCCCGAAACCGCATCCTGCTGCGAAAAAAGCCATGGAAATGGGCATTCCTGTGATCTCAGATATTGAATTGCTGATGCGGGCTAAACCTGCCGCGAAAATGATTGGCATCACTGGCACGAATGGCAAATCCACCGTTGTGACCTTGATTGACCATCTGCTCAGCGCCCAAGGCATCAAGACCGCGCTTGGCGGTAATATTGGCGTTGCCGCCTTGGGATTAACCGACCCGGGCAAGGATGGCGTGATTATCCTTGAATTGTCATCCTATCAATTGGAAACCACCCCTTCTTTGGCGTTGGACGCGGGCGCGGTGATCAACATCACCCCTGACCATCTTGATCGCCACGGCGGATGGGATGGATATGTGGCGGCGAAGGCCAATCTGGTGAAAGCTGTGAAACCTGAAGGCCTCTTGGTATTGGGGCAACAAGGGGCGGCGGCGCAATTGGCAAAGCTGGCAACATCGCCAGTGATGATGGCGGATCCTGAAACCGCCCCTGACCGCAGCGCTTGCCCTTCTTTAAGCGGGCCGCATAACGCCGTTAACACCGCGATTGCTTGCCATATCCTTAAGTTCTTGGGCATGGATGATGCCGCGATTGAAAATGCGATTGCTGATTTCAAAGGCCTGCCGCACCGCATGGAAACCGTGGCCAGCATCAAGCGCATCAATTTCGTCAATGACAGCAAAGCCACCAATGGCGATGCCGCCGCCGAAGCGCTGAAAACCTATGACCATATTTATTGGATCGCTGGCGGCGATGCGAAAGATGACGGCTTGGGGATCGCCGCTGATCACCTGAACCATGTTCGCCACGCTTATATGATCGGCTCATCGGCTGAACAATTTGCCGAACAAGTCAAAGATCGTTGTCCTGTTGCCATCAGTCATGATTTGGAAACAGCAACCCATTCGGCTTTTCACGATGCTCAAAAAGAAGGAGCATCTGATGGGGCGGATGAAATCACGATTTTGCTCTCCCCTGCCGCCGCCAGTTTTGATCAGTTTCAAAACTTTGAAATGCGCGGCGAAAAATTCCGCCAGATCGCAACAGGATTAACGGAGGCGAGCCATGATTAGCCGTACCGACCGTAGCGTGATTGGCATTTGGTGGTGGACCGTTGATCGCCATCTTTTGGGTTCAGCCTTGATGCTGGCGATTTTAGGGATTTTCCTTGTGATGGCCGCCAGCCCACCGGTGGCCATGACCATCAATATTGACCCCCAACATTTTGTTCAGCGGCATTTGATGTTCCTTGCCCCTGCCGCGGTCGTTCTGATCGCAACCTCGGTGTTATCCCACCGCTGGATCCGAATTCTGGCCTTGGCAGGATTGCTGGGGGCGGCGGTGCTGATTATTCTTTCCATCGCCATCGGCCCTGAAGTCAAAGGCGCGACACGGTGGATTCCCCTAGGGCCGTTTAAATTACAGCCCTCTGAATTCGCAAAGCCATTCTTTGCCGTGGTCAGCGCGTGGCTCTTGAGTCTGTGGCGCGAAGAACGTGATTTCCCCGGGTGGATCATTTCCATCGTCTGTCTTGCGATTTTAGCAGGATTGCTGGTGTTGCAGCCTGATGTTGGCATGACCATCGTGATTGTCATGACATGGGCGTTGCAAATCTTTTTGGCGGGGATGCCTTTGGCCTTGGTGCTGTTGCTGTCTTTGGTGGTTGCCCCTGCCGTCGCCATCACCGGTTATTTCGCCCTGCCCCATGTTTACGCCCGCGTGAATAAATATCTCGAAGGCGGGTCCATGCAGGCGGATAACGCCATGCGGAGTTTTTCCAATGGCGGGTTCTTTGGCGTTGGCCCGGGCAATGGCGATGTCAAATACATCCTTCCCGATGCCCATTCTGATTTCATCTTCGCCGTGGCGGGTGAAGAATTTGGCATCATCAGCTGTATTGTTCTGGCGTCAATCTATGCCTTTATCATGTTCCGCAGTTTCAAACTGGCGCGGCAATCCGAAAGCTTGTTCTTGATCTATGCGATCTCTGGGCTGGCCATGCAATTTGGCCTGCAAGCCCTTATTCATATGGGGTCATCTGTGCATTTGATCCCCACCAAAGGCATGACCTTACCGTTCATCAGTTATGGCGGGTCATCGCTATTGGCCACCGCCCTGACGGTGGGCATTTTATTGGCGCTCACACGGCGCCCCGTGGCTGGGAGGGTGAGCTGATGGCTAAACGCATCTTCATCGCCGCGGGCGGAACGGGCGGTCATGTTTTCCCTGCTGTTGCTGTGGCGGAAAAACTGCGGGACGCGGGGTATAAGCCTGTGTTTATTACCGATCGCCGCGGCAAAGCCATGATCCCCCAAGATTTCAAAGCGATTTCCATTCTCGCGGCCTCCCCCTATGGCGAGAAACTCACCACCCGCCTGAAAGGCATGGCGAAACTTGGCATTGGCACGCTTCAGACCATGGTGATGATGTTGCTCTCCCGCCCCCGTGCGGTCATTGGTTTTGGCGGTTATCCCGCTGTTGCGCCGGTGATTGTGGGGCATATGATGGGCAAACCCACCATGCTTCATGAACAAAACGCCTTCTTTGGCAGAGCCAATCATTTCTTGGCCAAATACACGAAGCGCATTGCCCTGTCATGGGCGGAAACACGGAACATTCCGTCATCCGCAAGCGCGAAAACCGCTGTCACTGGCATGCCGGTTCGTGATGCTTTTGATCATATTTCGGGATTAAACCTCCCCACGGATAGCGGTGATATGAACCTGCTGATCGTTGGCGGCAGTTTAGGGGCGGCGGTGTTTGGTGAAACCGTTCCCGAAGCCATCAGCCGCTTGCCATTGGAATTGCGCCAGCGGATTAATGTCACCCATCAGGTTCGTCAGGAACAAATCCAAGCCGTCAGCCAAAAATATCAAGAGGCGGGCATCCGGTTTACCATCGCCCCGTTTATCAGCGATATGGCCAAAGCCATGGCAGAGGCGCATCTGATTATCGGGCGTGCTGGCGCATCATCGGTGGCGGAATTGGCCGCCGCTGGCCGTCCTGCCATTCTGGTGCCTTACCCCCATGCCATGGATGACCACCAAACCGCCAATGCCGAAGCGGCGGTTGCCATCAAAGGCGGCTGGTTAATCCCTGAAAAGGAAATGAGCGCGGGTTCACTGGCCGGAAAAATCGCGACCTTGATTTCATCACCTGAAATTCTGGCCGAAACCGCATCCAATATCCGCCTGTTGAATAAAACCAACGCCGCCAAAGCCATCGCCGAACAGGTCTTGACCTTAACCGGCGATGAAATTGCCGTCACCGCCCTTAATGGAGAAATGTCATGAGCCAGTTACCGCTTTCCATTGGCCGTATTCATTTCACCGGTATCGGCGGCATCGGGATGAGCGGCATTGCCGAAATTCTGCATGATATGGGCTATGATATTACCGGCAGTGATGTCGCGGAAAACGCCAATGTCAAACGACTGCAGCAAAAGGGCATCACCATTAAAATCGGTCAAGTGGCTGAAAATATTGACGGTGTTGCGATTGTCGTGATCTCCACCGCCATCAAGCCTGATAACCCTGAAGTGCTGGAAGCCCGCCGCCGTTTCTTGCCGATTGTCCACCGTGCTGAAATGCTGGGGGAATTGATGCGGTTGCGCTGGTCAGTGGCGATTGCTGGCACCCACGGCAAAACCACCACAACATCACTGGTGGCCACCTTGCTGGACGCGGGCGGCATTGACCCCACCGTTATTAACGGCGGCATTATCACCGGATGGGGCAGCAACGCGCGCTTGGGCGATAGTGATTGGATGGTGGTGGAAGCCGATGAAAGCGATGGCTCATTTTCTCGCCTGAAGCCGACGGTTGCGGTTGTCACCAATATTGACCCTGAACATCTTGATCACCACGGCAGTTTCGACAATCTGAAAACAGCCTTCCGAAACTTTGTCGCCTCCATCCCGTTTTATGGCTTTGCCACGCTTTGCATTGACCATCCCGAAGTCCAGCGCATGATCCCGCAAATCTCCGAGAGGCGGATCATCACCTATGGCCTGTCGGCGAGTGCTGATATTCGGGCGATTAATCTTTCCGCCGATGACAATGGCATGAATTTTGATGTGATGCTGTCAAAGCGTATGGCGGAGCCGATCACCGGTGGGGAGACTGAAATCAAAGCGGTTCAATTCCCGATGCTGGGTGAACATAACGTCTTGAATTGCCTTGCCGCCATCAGCGTTGCCTTGGAAATGGGCGTTTCGGTTGAAGCCATTCGTGAAGGGTTAACCCGCTTTAAAGGGGTTGGCCGCCGGTTTGATTTTAAAGGCGCGGCGCATGGCATTATGGTGATTGATGATTACGGCCACCATCCTGTTGAAATCCAAGCCGCGTTAAACGCCGCCCGAATGTTGAAGCCGGATAATCAAGTCATCGCGGTTGTTCAGCCCCATCGTTACAGCCGCCTGCATGATTTATTCACCGATTTCTGTGGCTGTTTTAACGATGCTGATCATGTGCTGGTGGCTGATGTTTACGCCGCGGGTGAAGACCCGATTGAAGGCGCGGATCGTGATGGTCTGGTGGCGGGTCTGCAAGCCCATGGCCACCCTTCCCCCATGGCGCTTGATGCCCCTGAAACATTAGCCGCCCAAGTGATGGATATTGCCAAGCCCGGCGATGTCGTGATCTGCCTTGGGGCAGGAAGCTCAACACAATGGGCGGATGCCTTGCCTGAACAATTGGCGGCGATCCTTCCCCCTGAACATCATACAGGAGGGCGTCATGACTGATCTCATTCAACGCTTGCCTGAAATTCGCGGCGATTACGCGGCAAACGCCTCAATGGCCAAACACACATGGTTCGGGGTTGGCGGCAATGCTGAAGTGATGTTCAGCCCAAAAGACAGCGCTGATTTAGCGCATTTCATGGCCAATCTTGACCCTGATATTCCGCTTTATCCGATTGGCGCGGGGTCTAACCTGTTGGTGCGTGATGGCGGCATCGGCGGGGTGGTGATCAATATGACCACCCATATGAACAGCATCACCCGCGTTGATGATGATGGTGAACATGACAAGGGCGAGCGGCTGATTGTTGGCGCGGGATTGCATGATGCTGATGTCGCGCGGGCGGCGGCAAAAATGGGGCTGGCGGGGCTTGAGTTTTTGATCGGGATTCCCGGGACAATTGGTGGCGGGCTTCGGATGAACGCTGGCGCCTATGGCACGGAGTTCAAAGATATTGTCATCACCGCCGAAGCGATTGATCGCCAAGGCCAAATTCATACCGTCACGCCTGAAGACATGGGGATGCGCTATCGCCATAGTGACGCGCCTTTGGATTGGGTCTTCACCCATGCGGTATTGCAAGCCCGTCATGGCAAGCCTGAAGAGATTCGCGCCCGCATGAAAGAGATTGTCGGCAATCGCGCGGATGCCCAACCTCGCGGCGTTCGCACGGGCGGTTCGACCTTCGCCAATCCTGATGGCCATAAAGCATGGCAGTTGATTGATCAGGCCGGTTTCCGTGGTCACCAATTGGGTCAGGCCATGGTTTCAGACAAGCATTGCAATTTCTTGATCAACACCGGCGGCGCCACCGCCCATGAGATTGAAACCCTAGGGGAGACGGTTCGTGCCGCGGTCAAAGACCATGCGGGGGTTGATCTGAGATGGGAGATTCGCCGCATCGGGCAAGCCAGCGCATCACCAGAAACAGGAGGCCGTGATGACTAAGCGTCAAGATATTGATCGTTCAGGGCTGACCTTAATTCTGATGGGCGGTTGGACCGCTGAGGCCGATGTTTCCCGCAATTCGGGCAAAGCCTGTTATGAAAGCGCCATCCGCAAAGGCTGGACAGCTGAATGCCTTGAAGTCGAGCGCGATATTGCCCAGCAATTGATCGCCCGCAAGCCTGCCCGTGTGTTTAACGCTTTGCATGGCCAGATGGGGGAAGATGGCAATATCCAAGGGCTGTTGAACCTGTTGGAAATTCCTTATACCCATAGCGGATTATTGGCCTCCGCCATCGCCATGGATAAGCCCGCCACCAAAGCCGCCCTGCGCCCTTATGGCATTCGGTTCCCTGATGATCTGACCATCACGGTTGATGGCGATGTCATGTGCATTGGCCATCCGTGCAAAGATGATTTTAACGGCCCTGTGGTGATTAAACCGCGCAATGATGGCAGTTCCATTGGCGTTATGCTGGTCGAAGATTGCCGGAAGTTGCCGCCCTACAGCAGATGGACAAAAGACCCCGCGCAATCCGCCCCGCAATTGATGGCCGAACCCATGATCCCCGGGCGTGAGCTTACCGTTGCGGTCTTAAACGGCCAGCCTTTGACGGTGACTGAGATTACCCAAAGCAATCATTTCTATGATTATGAAGCGAAATATTCATCCGGCGGCTCACAGCATCAATTGCCCGCTGATGTTCCTGCTCATGTTGCTGAAGAAGCCATGGCATGGGCGCAACTGGCGCATCATACTTTGGGTTGCCGTGGGGTCAGCCGTTCTGATTTCCGTTGGGATGATAACAAGGATGAACTTTATATGCTGGAGATTAACACCCAGCCCGGGATGACCGCGACATCACTTGTGCCAGAACAAACCGCTTATTGCGGGGTCAGCATGGATGATCTGGTGGATCAGTTATTGGAGGCGGCGCAATGCGATTAAACCTCTACCGAATGACCGATCAACCCCGGGCTGAAAAGCGTCCTTTCCTGCAACGGCGTAAGGTTAAAATCACCTTGATGAGCATGGCCGCCGCGGCCTTAGCCTTGGGCGGGATGACGACCTATCTCTGGCGTCATGCCATCGGCCAGAACTTAATCGCGTTTTCTGCTGATTCTGGCCTCCGGCTTGAAAAAATTGTTATCAAAGGCCGGGTCAACACCGAAGAAGCCGATATTATCGAAGCGATTGATGTGGATTGGTACAGCCCCATCATCGCGCTTGATTTAGAAGAAATCCACAACAGCGTCAGCGCGCTGGGTTGGGTGCGCGGCGTTGAGATCAAGCGCCAGATGCCATCACGGCTGATCATCACCTTAGAAGAACGCCACGCCCTTGCGCTTTATCAAGACCAAAAAGGCCATCATGTGATTGATCGCGACGGTGAGATTATCCACGGCGTTAAGGCCGAAGGCTTTACCCATCTGCCGGTTATTAAAGGCGATCAAGCC
This sequence comes from uncultured Alphaproteobacteria bacterium, assembly GCA_937952245.1. Taxonomy (GTDB): domain Bacteria; phylum Pseudomonadota; class Alphaproteobacteria; order Puniceispirillales; family UBA1172; genus JAGWAQ01. The sequence continues at coordinate 15,366 of CALFYS010000062.1, forward strand.
CCGCAAAATGCCCACGCGATTATCGAATTGCTGAAAACAGAAACAACATTGTTCAATGATGTCTGGTCATTGACCTATCAATCCAACCGCCGTTGGGATGTCTACCTTAGAAACAACATCCGCATTCAATTGCCTGAAAAAGACACCCAACTGGCGTGGTCAAAACTTGCTGAAATGGATCGTGAGCATCAGCTGACCAAGCGCGATGTCATGAATATCGACCTCCGTATCCCCAATAAATTGGTGATCCGCCGCAATCAAACCCGCCAAACCAAGGGAAGCCAAACATGAGTTACCGCAAACCTGTGATCAAATCCCCCCATCAAAAATCACCGAAACAGCGCAGTGGTGTGATCGCCGCCCTTGATATTGGCACATCAAAAATCGCCTGCCTGATCGCGGAACATGACGGCTCAACCGGACCGATTGTCAAAGGCATTGGCCAGCACGCCTCCGAAGGGATGCGCCAAGGTGAAGTGGTGGATATTGAAGCCCTATCAAGCGCGGTTGGCAAAACAGTTGAAGCGGCTGAAAACATGGCGGGAATGACCATCAGCAATGTCTGGGTGAGCGTGGCGGGCGGCACTCAAATGTCCCAATTGCGGCGCCAGCAAACCGATATTGCCAGCGGCGAAGTCACCACCCGCGATATTATCCGCCTGCATCGCAATGACTTGGATGAACAAGAAGCCGAAGGCCGTGTCGTGTTGCACCGCCTGCCCCTGCAATACGCCGTGGATGGCGTGAAAGGCATCAAAGACCCTTTGACCATGAGCGGCCGGTCTCTGACCGCTGATCTGGCGGTGATCACCGCGTCTGAAGGCACGCTGAATAACCTCAGAACCGTGGTTGAGCGCAATCATTTGAAAGTCGAACGTTTTGCTTCAAGCGCTTATGTTTCAGGCCTGTCTTCATTGGTGGAAGATGAAAAGGATTTGGGCGCCACCGTTATTGATATGGGGGCGGGCGTTACCGGCATTGCCATTTTCATGGAAGGCCACCTTGTTTATGTCGATAGCATCCCTGTTGGCGGGCATCATGTGACTTCTGATATTGCCCGTGGGCTTTCCACGCCTTTGGATGAAGCGGAACGGACAAAATCGCTCCATGGTTCTGTTCTCACCGCCATTGGCGATACCGATGAGCTGATCACCCTGCCGATGGTGGGGGAAGACCCGTCCGATACCCCGCAACAAATTGAACTGGGGCTTTTGGGGGAAATTATTCGCCCACGGGTGGAAGAAATCTTTGAAATGTTGACCCGCCGTCTGGAATTAAACGGATTTGCCAATGCCGCTGGCCAGCGCGTTGTGCTTGTTGGCGGGGCTTCCCAATTGCAAGGCATGACGGATTATGTCGCGACCATGTTTGGCCGTGCTGTTCGTCAAGGCAAGCCTTTGGGGATTACCGGCATGGCTGATGCCACCCGTGGGCCTTCGTTTAGCGCCGCCGCGGGGCTGTTGCGCTTTGCCTCTGTTGAACAAGAACTTGAACCACATCGCGACCATGACCGGAGCGATAAATCGGGAATGCTGAGCCGCATTACCCATTGGTTCAACACTCATATTTAAGGCGGTGATGACGATGATGACCACGCTTTCATCCCCCTTAACCGAAATAAAAGGCACTGCCTTTTATATCCGAGCCAACAAGGTCAATGGTGCTGCTCGGACACCATTATCCCGTCAGGTGACTTTTCCAAGCCATCCTGACACCCCATCATGGGTTGCGTGTTGCGCCCATGGCATTTGAAAAAAGGAGATCATGCCATGACTCTTAATATTTCTGTTCCGACCACAACACAGGAACTGCGCCCTAAAATCACCGTGATCGGTGTCGGCGGGGCTGGCGGCAATGCCGTCAACAATATGATCAGCGCCAATTTAGAAGGTGTTGATTTTCTGGTGGCCAATACCGATGGGCAAGCGCTTGCCGCGTCTTTGGCTGACCGTAAAATTCAACTGGGTCGTCAACAAACCCAAGGTCTGGGTGCAGGGTCTGCGCCGGAAATTGGCCGTGTTGCCGCCCAAGAAAGCCTTGATGATATTCTGGCTGAACTGACCGATAGCCATATGGTGTTTATCACCGCTGGCATGGGCGGGGGTACTGGCACTGGTGCCGCCCCTGTGATCGCGAAAGCAGCCCGTGAACGCGGTATCTTGACCGTTGGCGTTGTCACTAAGCCTTTTGATTTTGAAGGCCCTGTGCGGATGCGCCAGGCCAATTCAGGGATCGAGGAGTTGCAAGCTTATGTCGATACGCTGATCATTATCCCGAACCAGAATCTATTCCGCTTGGCGAATGAACGCACCACGCTGGCGGATGCTTTCGCCATGGCCGATGATGTCCTGCATAAAGGCGTTAGCGGCGTCACCGATCTGATGATCAAGCCGGGCAATATCAACCTTGATTTTGCTGATATTCGGGCGGTGATGTCTGAAATGGGCAAAGCCATGATGGGAACTGGTGAAGCTTCTGGTGAGAACCGGGCGGCGAACGCGGCTGAAGCGGCGATCAACAACCCATTGCTGGACGAAACCACCATGAATGGCGCGCAAGCGGTGTTGATCAACATCACCGGCGGCCCTGACATGACATTGTTTGAAGTCGATGAAGCGGCCAACCATATCCGCCGTGAAGTCGATGCCGAAGCCACCATTATCTTTGGGTCAGCCATTGATGATCGCATGGAAGGCATCATGCGGGTTTCTGTTGTCGCGACCGGCATGGAAGGTGAAGCGAAATCAGAACGCCCACCGTTTAACCAGCACGTTTCAGCACCGCTTCAGCCTGTTGTCCATACGGCCACAAGCCCAGCGCCTGAAATGACCGAAACAACCGTCATGGA